>CAZUQY010000171.1:0-1786 GCA_964622935.1 uncultured Bacteroidales bacterium
ACTAATTTAACAGCAACAACAACCTATTATTTATATATGCGTTGTAGCGATTGCACAGGTGATGTACAAGAAGCAAGCAGCGGCGTTACAGTAACGGTATCAGCACCAACCAGTGTTTCAGCCACATCTTCTGCAAGTACAATTTGTTCAGGCGATGCGGTTACTTTTGAATACAGCACTCATACTGGTGGTAGTTGTAGTGGAAATTGGGAGTATCAATGGAGAGATGCTACAGGAGGCGGAGGTGAAATAGTCAGGAACTGGAGTACAACAGCAGATTATACCCCAAGTCCTAATTTAACAGCAATAACAACAACAACTTATTATTTATATATGCGTTGCAGCGATTGCACAAGTGATGTACAAGAAGCAAGCAGTGGTGTTGCAGTAACAGTTTCAGTTTGTGGTGTGTTAGATATTCTTATTTTAACAGACGATATTGAAATTAAATCTTCTTCTGGTATATTGTATGTTAAAGGAGGAATTAAAGGGGAAACTAACGGAAGTATTACTAATGCAGGAACAATATATCTAAGCGAGTATTCAGTACCAGGTAGAGAAAACTGGACAAATAATTCTTCAGATAACTTTTTAGAGTGTAGTGGAACAGTAGTATTTAATTCATCTAAAAGTCAAACTATTCAAGGCACAAATTCCACTACATTTAATAATCTTACAATCAATAATACTATTGCCACTCCTGATGATGGTGTATCATTATCAGTAACTATTAATGTAGATGGTACATTAACAATGTCTGATGGTTGTTTTAATATGAACAGTTACAATATTGCATTAGGCACAACCGGCACAGTATTAGGAGAAACGAATAATACCAGGATATATGGAGGAACTGGGAAAATCACAGCAAGCAGAACATTAAATGCTCCAAGTAGTGAAAATGTTGCAGGACTCGGTGCAGTGATTACATCTGCCGCAAATCTTGGCAACACAAACATAGAAAGAGGGCATACTGCACAAACAGGTATTGGAAATACAAGTATAGAAAGATATTATGATATTACTCCTACTAACAATACTGGATTAAATGCTACTCTAAGATTTTATTATTTTGATGCAGAATTAAACTCACAAACATCTAATTCTGACATGAAATTATGGAAGTCAGCTGATAGTGGTAGTACTTGGACTAATGAAGGTGGTAGCTGGACTGATAATACTACTAATGATTATGTTGAACTAAATGGTATGAATGGCTTCTCAAGATGGACTGTAAGTAGTAAAATTTCAAGTCCGTTACCAATAGAATTACGACACTTTACTGCTACATGCAAAGATGGTATTGCTGAACTAACATGGTCTACTGCATCAGAAATAAACAATGATTATTTTACACTAGAGAAAAGTGCTGATGGAATAAACTTTGAAATACTTTCCATAACAGACGGAATCGGTAATAGTAATATTGTATCTAATTACTCTTTTTACGACATTAAACCTGATGAAAACACATATTATAGATTAAAACAAACAGATTTCAATGGAAGTTTTAAATACTCAGATATTATAGCAAGCTCCTGTTTTATAGCAAGTGCCTGCGAGAAAGACTTTGTTGATTTAATAAATATTTATCCGAATCCTGCTCAAAATTATTTCAACTTTTCAGTTTACAGCAGTATAGAGACAGATATTTGTGCTAATGTAATTAGTAGCTCAGGTCAATTAATAATAACTAAACAGTTCCATATATCTTCAGGAATGAACAAACTTAATTTAAATTTATCAAGCATGATGTAACAGAGCCTCTTCCAGTAGATGAAAAAGT
>CAZUQY010000171.1:1796-6774 GCA_964622935.1 uncultured Bacteroidales bacterium
TAAATTTATCAAGCATGAGTAAAGGTATTTACTTACTAAAAGTAATAACTACTTCAGGTCTTAATGAAGATAGCATGCGTTTTTTAAAAGATTAAAAAAATAAAATTAATCGAAAATTATGAAATATTTAAAGTCATTAATCATTATCGCAGTTTTATTCTTTAACATATTTTCTCCTTTTGGAGGGATTAAGGGCTTCTGTCAGAATGTAGGCATAAATACAATTACACCAGATAATTCAGCTATGCTTGATATAACATCAACCGAACAGGGTCTGCTCGTTCCACGTATGACAACAGCACAGAGAGAAGCTATACCGTCACCTGTTAATGGGTTGTTAATTTATAATACAAGTACGGATGAAATAAATTATTACAATGGCAGTGGTTGGTATAGGATACCGAACAATCAGACATCCACGACAACTGGCTCTGGCACCTTATCTTCAGGCGCAATAGGAATAAATATTTCAACCCCTGATCAGTCAGCAGTTTTAGATGTATCTTCTACAGAGCGGGGATTATTACTCCCACGAACAACAACGGGCTCTATAAGTACACCTGCAAATGGTTTAATTATTTATAATACCACTACTGACGAGATTAATTATTATGACGGAAGTACATGGAAAATATTGTGTAGTGTATTTATTGATAACACTACAGGAGGTGGTAGTTTATCTTCGGCAGGAATAGCAATAAGTGAAACCTCGAGTTCTTCTGATGCATCGGCTATACTCGAGATAGAATCGAGTGAAAGGGGTTTATTACTCCCCCGGATGACTGCAGCGCAAAGAGATGCTGTAAAAACTCCCGCAACAGGACTTATCATTTACAATTCAAGTGACGATTGTATAGAATATTCTTTCGGTACAGATTGGTATGAGTTAATCATACTAGGTGTACTGCCTGTAATTACGGCTCAGCCAGTTGATGTTTCGGTTTCGTCTGGTGGAAATGCAAGTTATTCTATTACAGCAACAGGCACTACTCCATTAACATATCAGTGGCAGGAAAACGATGGTGGAAGTTTTGCAAATATTACTAATGGTGGCACTAACCCTATCTATTCTAATGCAACAACAGCTAATTTAACACTTACAAATGTTCCCCAAGGTCACGATACCTACGACTATCGATGTATAGTAACAAATGCTTGCAGCGGCTCAACAACCTCAAACTCTGCTGATTTAGAATTAACATGTGTGGCACCTGCAATTACATTACAACCCATTGCTGAATCAATTAATGCTGGAGGTGATGCAAGTTATACTGTTACAGCATCAGGCACTACTCCATTAACATATCAGTGGGAAGAAAGCACAAACGGAGGTAGTATCTGGAATACCATTTCAAATGGTGGAGTATATTCTAATGCAACAACAGCATCCTTAGATATCACTGGTGTTCCGATAACATACGATACTTATGATTATCGATGTGTAGTATCAAATGGTTGCGGCTCTGCAAACTCAAACTCTGCTAATTTAGCAGTAGCATGTGTGGCACCTGTAATTACATTACAAACTGTTGCTGAATCAATTGATGATGGAGATAATGCAAGTTATACTATTACAGCTACAGGTTATGCTACATTAACATATCAGTGGCAAGAAAAAGTAGCAGCTACCTGGAATGATATTTCAGATGGTGGTTCAAGTCCAGTATATTCTGGTGCAACAACAGCATCCTTAGATCTTACTGGTGTACCGCTCATATACGATGGATATAAGTATCGCTGTAAGGTAACAAATGGTTGCGGTGCTTCAACTATCTCTACAGGTGTTTTGCTAAATGTAGCCTTCGTCTGTGGCATATCCGTAGAAACTGTTACCTATAGTGGTGGTTCATTTACTTATGGAACAGTAGAGGGAGAAAATAGTACATGCTGGATGGATCGTAATCTTGGAGCTTCACAGCAAGCCACAGCATACAATGACTACCTAGCTTATGGTGACCTTTTTCAGTGGGGTAGAGCAGATGATGGTCATCAGGATATTACATGGACAAACTCTACAACAGGAGCTCCTGTTTACGGAACAACAACCACTAATGCCGATGTTCCTCTTAATAATTTGTGGATAATAGAAACGAGTTCACCTAATGACTGGAGAGTAACCCCTGATGGCACTTTGTGGAATGGCGAAAGTGCAACGAACAACCCATGTCCAAGCGGTTGGAGACTACCAACAGTAACAGAAATAGAAAACGAATGGAACAGCTTTGGATCAAACAATTACAACGGAGCTTACGCAAGTGATTTAAAATGGGTTACAGCTGGAATCCGTGACAGAAGCAGCGGTTCTGTTGTGATATCTGGATCTCAAGGAAATTACTGGAGCGATGATACATCTGGCGATGAGGCTACAAGTCATGATATCACAGCAACCCAAGCAACTCAAACCACAACATATCGTGCAAATGGCCAGAGTGTTCGTTGCATTAAGGATTAATTGGCACTTTGATTATTTAAAATGAAAATTGTAATGATGTAAATAATATGCTTGTATATGTAATACATTAACTATCAGATAGTAAAGTTGTGGCATTGCATATTTGAAATTAAATATAATGAGCTTTACAACTGACAATATAAATTTAACTAATACTATAAATTAATAACAAATAGATTAAAAAATTATGAAGAAATTTTTATTATTCGTATTTTCAATGAGCTTAGTATTTACGATAAATGCTCAAAGCAATGCACTACTATTTCATGGTATATCTACAGATAATGCATCAATAGCAGATGCTCCTGAATTAAATCCAACAACTGCAATAACCGTTGAAGCATTGATTTTTGCCAATAATTGGAGAGATTTTATTCATGAAGGGACTATTGTAGGAAAAGAAGAAGAAACAGGAAATAAAGGATATATACTTCGTACAGGCAGTAATGGTGATATTCAGTTTAACCTTGGATTAAATGGTAGTTGGCAAGATGCTGTTACAACTAGTAATCCTATGGTAACTGGAATATGGTATCATGTAGCAGGAGTATATGATGGAACTACAATTAAATTGTATATTGATGGCGTAGAAGTTGCATCTTCTGCAGCTACAGGTTCTATAGGTGTATCTACAAAAAATCTTGAGATTGGCCGTTTAGATCAATATAATAGTCGCTACTTTGATGGAATGATTGATGAAGTTCGCATTTGGGATGTTGCCGTTGATGCTGCAACTATCGTTTCCTGGAAAGATCAAACTATTAATGGAACTCATCCTAACTATTCTAACTTAATATGCTATTATGAACTAAACGATGATACTGATCCAGATGTTGCAGTTGCTACAGTTGGTGCAAATGGAATTGTTACAGGAGCAACTTATGTAGGCTATTCATTAATATGTCCAAATCCATCTGCGTTAACAGCAACAAATATTACAACAACAACAGCTGATTTAACTTGGACAACAGGTGGAACTGCGATTTGGAATATTGAATATGGGCCAACAGGTTATACTCAAGGAACAGGAACTCTGATTACTGAAACAACAACAAATCCTCATAACCTTTCTAGTTTAACAGCAGCAACAGCCTATGATTTTTATGTGCAAGACGATTGTGGAGGTGCTGATTTAAGTGCATGGGTTGGTCCTATTAGTTTTACAACCATGTTTAATTCTCCTTCAGGTGTTACATGTGTTTCTGGTGGTACAGCTGCATTTGTTTTTTCAGATGATATGGAAACGGCAAGTGGTTGGATAGGTAATATTGGAATAGCTAATGATCAATGGGATTTTCCAACAGCAGATCCAGGCGGAAATTCTGTAGCAACAGGGCCTTTTGGACCTGCCAGCGGTATTACTTATGCTGAATTTGAAGCATCTGGTTCTACAACTAATACTGCATCAATGGTAAGTCCAATGATAGACTTAACATCAGTATATGATGAAGCAGAATTATCATTTTATATGCATGCTTATGGTGCAGATATAGGAACTTTAAATGTTGGCGTAGGAACTTCTTCTACTGGTCCATTTACTAATGTTTTCTCATGGACTGGTCAGCTTCAAACAGTTTATACAGACCCTTGGGTATTAATTGGTGTTGATTTGTCATCTTATATTGGGGAACAAATTTATATTGAATTTAACTATGGAGCTACTGGTGGAGGAAATGAAGGAGACTTAGCAATTGACTTAGTTCAAGTAGAAACTTGTTTTAGTTGTTCAGCTCCATCATCTTTAACTGCTTTAAATATTATGGATGTTTCTGCTGATTTAGCTTGGACTGAAATTGGTTCCGCAACTTCATGGAATATTGAATTGGGTGCATCTCCTTTAACGCCAACTGGAACACCGACTCAAACAGGTGTTACAAATCCATATAATTACACAGGTCTTACAGCGTTTACAAGTTACGAGTATTATGTGCAGGCAGATTGCGGTAGTGGTGACCTTAGTCCATGGGCTGGTCCATATACATTTTCTACTGGTTGCGGGCCGTTTACAGCACCTTACGTTGAATCTTTTGATCTAAACACAACTCCTAATTGCTGGTCACAATCTGCAATAGAAGGAGGTCCATGGCAATTTGGCCAATTAGGGTCTGCGGGATTTGAAGCTTCAAATGCAGATGAACATACTGGTAATTCAGGTTATTATGCTTGGGTAGATTTTTCAAGTGCAGATACTGAAGTAATTTTAGAAATGAATAATGTTGATATTTCAGCATTAACTGTTCCAGCATTAAGTTTTTACTTTTATAGCCACAATACTCTTAATGCAGATATAAATTTCCTTTATGTAGAATCATGGGATGGTAATACCTGGCAAACTGTAAATACTATAAACGAAGATAATGGTGGGTGGACAAAATATGTGTATGATATTACTACTGCTATCTATAATACGGACTTAGTGAAAATACGTTTTAGAGCAGAATCCGCTGGTGTAGTCAATGATAACTACAATGATTGGGAATATTTTATTTTGATGTGCTAAGGTAAATAATTTACCTTTGAAAAATA
>CAZUQY010000172.1:0-6772 GCA_964622935.1 uncultured Bacteroidales bacterium
CGCAAATAAGCTAGTTGCTTTTTTTTATCGCTAATAAACTCTAACTCCTCAGGATATAGGGTCTGAAAACAATTCGAAGTATCTTCTATTTTTTTTTGTTTTTCCATCAATCTACATTTAATGCAAATTTAAGAAAAATTCTAACAAGAAAGCGCGCTAAATACATACTGTCATATGACATAAAAAAAACTATGTTTGTTCAGGTTTAAGCTTGTTACCTTTCATGCTTATTCTACAATCAATTTGTCAATTTAACGGTTTATTTGAAAAACGATATTATTAACTATTAAAAAAAGACAATTATGAAAATGCTACAGACAAATTTACACGAAATTGAATCAGCAAAAGAATTAAAAAAATTACAAGAAGAAAACACGAACTTAATGGTTTGTTGTGGACGTATGGGGCCAATGTGTATTCCCGTTTATGACATTATGGAGGAATTGGAAGAAGAAAAAACAGATGTTAAATTTGCTGTTATGGCATTTGATAACCCAGAAGCAGGTATAATAAGAAACGATCCTGCATGTAGCGGTTTTATGGGACTACCTTTTACTATGTATTATAAAAACGGAGATGTTGTTGCTGCTACAACAAGTATTCAAAACAGACAACAAATAACAAACATATTAGATTCAAAATTTTAAGTCGATTTTTCAACAGCAATCCTAGTTTTAATACAAACTAGGATTGTCTTTTACGTTTAATATTATATTATGGAAACAATTTTTGATGTAGTTATTATTGGAGGTGGTCCGGCAGGATTAACCGCAGGAATATACAGTTCAAGAGCAAAATTATCGACTGCAATTTTAAACGAAGGAAGCTTTGGTGGACAAATTGTTATGACAAATGAAGTTGCCAATTATCCTGGCGTTGAATTAACCAATGGCTACATGCTTGCAAACACAATGAAGAAACAAGCAAAAGATTTTGGCTGTAAACTATACAGTAACATCAAAATAACAACTTACAATTTTATTGACGAAATTAAATCCGTTAAACTAGAAGATGGAAGAGTTATTAAAGGTAAAACAATAATTCTTGCAACTGGTGGACGTCCAAGATACCTTGACATACCAGGTGAAGAAAAACATAAAGGTACCGGGGTTTCATACTGTGCAACTTGTGACGGAGACTTTTTTACAGACAAAGAAATAATTGTTGTTGGAGGTGGTAACTCGGCACTCGAAGAAGCAGGAACCTTAACGAATTTTGCTTCAAAAGTTACTATTATTCATCAATTTGACCATTTTCAAGCTTTCCCAGCAGTTATTGAAGAGACTAAACAAAATCCTAAGATTAAGTTTATTATGGAATCAAGAATTTCTGAACTCACAGGGGATAAATCGCTAAAAAATGCTATAATTGAACACATCCCATCTGGAAATAAAACAAAAATTAAAATCGATGGTGTTTTTGTATTTATTGGATATGTTACTAATACAAAAGAATTGGAAAATGTTTTAAAATTAAACCAATACAACGAAATTGTTGTTGACAACGAAATGAAAACAGAAATACCCGGTGTGTTTGCTGCCGGTGACAGTATTGCCAAACGATACCGTCAGATTACAACTGCTGTTGCAGATGGAACAATAGCGGCATTAAGTGCTGCGGAATATCTTAGAAATCTATAATTAAATTATAGTTTCACAAACAACTTGTAAACTTAACTGATTACTCATTCTAACTTATGTTCTAGAGAATCAAGAAGAATAGTTAATTCTTCAAATTTATCCAATAAAAAAGCCTTGCTTCTCTGAAACAAGGCTTTAAATTAATTATCATTTATTTATACAATCTCATTCTCTATTATTGATTTTTTCTTAATGATGTTTTCAACTTTAGGTTTTATATTTTTCTTTAATCTCCTGGCAATCAAAGTGAATGGAATCACATAAATAGCCGAAGTAATTACAACAAGGATTAATAGCAACCATAATACCCCAATATCTCTAAGTAAAAACGAAAGAACAACGAGACCAATTGAGGTGATGCTTAATAATATTGTTGCAGGAATATGTCTGTAACCAAGCCTCAAGAGCATATGATGTACATGTTGCATATCTGCCTGAAATGGGGATTTTCGTTGAAATATGCGTAAAAACATTACCCTTACGGTATCAAATATTGGCAAAAACATTATACCTATTGCAACGGCTGGCGCAGACCTTACATGAAATGCAATTTCCTTGTCTAAATTAGCTTGAATAAATACAATTGCTGCAATTCCAAGTATAAATCCAGTATTTAATGAACCGGCATCGCCCATAAATATTTTCTTTCTACCATTAGGTAAGTTAAATCTTATAAATCCGATTAATGCCCCTGCTAATGCATAGCACAAAACTGCATATGAAGTAAGTCCTGCCAAATAGAACCATGTTCCAAAGCTAATAGAAGCTATGATTCCTGTTGACGCAGCTAAACCATCAATGCCATCAATAAGATTATAAGCATTTGTAACAGCCACAATGACGAAGACAGAAAGTATAAAACTAAGAACATAATTGATTTCTCCAATTCCAAAAACTCCATATAAACTAGTGATTCTAACATCAGTAAATAGTACCACTAAAATAGCTGCTATAAATTGAGTTATAAATTTTTTTTTAGGGTCGAGAATGAAGATATCATCTTTTAGCCCAACAAAAAAAATAAGTATAGAGCCTGCTGCTATGAAAGGCAAAGATGGGTCTAAGTACCCTCCAGCAAAAACAAAATAGGAAAACAATGTTCCAGCAAATATTGCGATACCGCCTAATGTTGGTATATTATGTTTATGAGCTGTCCTTTCATTTGGTTTAGAACACAAATTCTTTCGTCGTGCTATTAAAATAACAGGTGGAATACTCAACCAGCTTAAAACAAATGCTGAAATAAGCGCCATTAAAACAACAATAATCTCTGAAAAATCTGTTAAATCCATAATTTTTGATTATTCATTTTAAATACGAACAACCTGCACAAAAATATAAAATTTTCCTTTACATAAAACTTCTTTCTTTCTTTTTTTTAATTTTAATTGACATTTTGTTACTTAAATGCGGAATTTATCTATCAAAACATTATAAATAAATTATCTATAAAGTATATTACTTTAACCCAAAGCTAATGATCATATGGTCAGCGATTCCCTTCGATGAAGTAAGAGTCTTCATCAAATCAGAATATAGCTATTTTAAAACTTCTTAAGCAACTTTAGCTAAATGCTTTTTTGATAATGTTTAGCAGTAAAAAATGAACTACACCGGGGCAGAGCCTCGAGGATTTTTTTTGATTAAAATTTATCGTTTTGAGTATTGTTCTTCATAATATTTTTGATAATAACCAGAGGTTACGTTTTCTAGCCACTCTGTATTTTTGAGGTACCAATCAATAGTGAGTTCAATTCCTTCTTCAAATTGAAGAGATGGTTCCCATCCTAATTCATTTTTGATTTTTGTAGCATCAATGGCATAACGTAAATCGTGACCAGCCCGATCTTTTACGTAAGTAATGAGTTTTTCAGATTCTCCTATTTGACGGCCTAATTTCTCATCCATTATTTTGCACATTATTTTAATCAAATCGATATTTGTCCATTCGTTAAAGCCGCCAATATTATATGTTTCACCAATTCTTCCTTTGTGGAAAATAACATCAATTGCACGTGCATGATCTACAACCCATAACCAGTCACGTACATTTTCTCCTGTACCATATACTGGTAATGGCTTGTTGTTTTTAATATTATGAATGAAAAGTGGAATTAATTTTTCAGGAAATTGAAATGAACCATAATTATTTGAGCAATTTGAAATTATTGTAGGTAAGCAAAAAGTATCGAGGTAAGCTCGAACAAAATGGTCAGAACTTGCTTTTGATGCTGAATACGGACTGTGCGGATCATAAGATGTTTCTTCGGTAAATATTCCTTCGCTACCCAATGAACCATAAACTTCATCAGTTGAAATATGATAAAAACGTTTGCCTTCCATATTGTCTTTCCATATATGTTTAGCTGCATTCAGTAAATTTACTGTGCCATTAACGTTGGTGTAAACAAATTCCATAGGATTAGAAATTGACCTATCAACATGCGACTCTGCTGCTAAATGAATTACACTATCAAATTGTCTTTCTACGAAGAGTTTTTGAATAAATTCGCTATCAACAATATCGCCTTTTACAAATTCGTAATTGGACTTGTTTTCAATGTCTGATAAATTGTTTAGATTTCCTGCATAAGTTAATTTATCCAGATTTACGATTTTGTAGTTAGGATATTTTTTAATAAATAATCGAACTACATGAGAGCCTATAAAACCAGCTCCGCCTGTTATTAGGATTGTTTTCATATCTTTAAATTGTTGAGTTGGTGAATTGGTAGATGCACTTTTTTAATGATACTCGCCAATGTGGTATTTGAATATTAAAATCTTGTTTTATTTTACTTTTATTTAAAACGCTATAAGACGGTCTTGTTGCTAGAGTTGGATAGGCTGAAGTTTCTATTGGATTTACTTGACAAGGCAGATCTGCAATATCCATAATTGCTGTGGCAAAATCATACCATGAGCAGCAGCCTTCATTGCTAAAATGATAAGTAGCAGCGTAATTTGATTTAATGTTGATTTGTTGTAGGATTTGTACAATTGCAAATGCTAAGTCAATGGCACAAGTTGGAGTGCCTATTTGATCAAATACTACACCTAGTTCGTCCTTAGTACTACCTAGTTTTAGCATAGTTTTCATAAAATTATTGCCATAACAGGAGTAAAGCCATGAAGTTCTGATTATTATATGTGAGCAGCCTGTTTGACGAACTTTCTCCTCTCCTTGCCATTTTGTAAAACCATATACACCAATAGGACTTACCGCATCAGATTCTTTGTATGGAGAACAAGCGATACCATTAAAGACATAGTCGGTTGAAATATGGATGAGCAAGATATTATGTTTTAATGCTACTTGTGCTAACATTTCTGAACCAATTACATTAACAGCATGTGCAAGTTCGGATGCTTCTTCAGCTTTATCTACTGCTGTATATGCAGCGCAATTAATAATGACTTGTATATTATGCTTTACGACTTTTTGTACAATGGATTCAGGCTGTGTGATATCCAATTCAGGAAGATCGTAATAAAAGATCTGATTATTGTTATTTGCAGCAAAATTACGAAGCGAATTGCCTAATTGGCCATTACTACCGGTAACTAGAATGTTCATAGTTAATAATTGTTATGCGTTTTTATTAAATTCTGCTATTGTAAAGCTTTGTATATTTGAAAGTGAAGGATGTTTTTTATCTTTTTCTGACAGTTTGATGTCTTCGCTTGATATTAACCAATCAATTTTAAGTATTGAATCGTTCCATAATATACCAGCATCTGCTTTTGGATGGTAATAATTATCGCAATTGTAAGAGAAAATTGCTGTTTCACTTAAAACTGCAAATCCATGTACAAAACCTCGAGGAACCCATAATTGACGTTTATTATCTCCTGAAAGTTTTACTGCAACATGTTGTCCAAAAGTAGGAGAGTCAATACGAATATCAACTGCAACATCTAGCACTTCTCCTTGGATTACACGCACAAGTTTTCCTTGTGTATGAGGTGGACGTTGAAAATGTAATCCGCGAACAACACCATAAGATGACATGCTTTCGTTGCCTTGAACAAATTTAGTTCCAATAGGAAGAAATTTGTCAATTATATCTTGTCGAAAATATTCAAAAAAATATCCGCGGGCATCGCCGTAGATGGTGGGTTCGAATATTAGGACGTCTGGGATTTTTGTTTTAATTATTTGCATTGTTAAGGGGTTTAGCTATTGAAGCGTTGAGTTGTTTTTACGACTGTAAGACTTTACGATTTGCGCTTACTTCTTTTCGTCCCGTCATATAGTCGTTTCAACGTGTCGTCGATGTTAAAATTTCCATTTTTTTGATTACTCATATTAATTAGCATTGCTATAATATGTTCGTATTTATCGTTAAGTGATTCAAATGTTTTTAAGTTGATATAATCTAATGATAATGTAAAATCTAACCAGACTTGAGTTTCTGCTGCTTCGGAATAGGATAATTTAGAAATAATGTTTTTTGGATAACAACGTTTACGTAATGCTTCAGCTAAGTTTGCACAAACCAATCTTGAACTACGTCGAATTTAATCTGTTAATAAATATTTTTCTTCAATCGGAAAAGACTTTGTTAACTCATGTATTTCAAGAGCTGCATCAAACGCTAGATGATATACTTTTAGATGTTTATGGCTTCGTATTTTGTCCATTTTGTGGTTTACGACTGCACGATTTGCATCTCGTCGTGCATTCGTACTTTCGTGTCTTCGTTACTTCACTAAGCTCAGCAGATACTGTCCATACTGATTCTTCTCTAACAATTTACCTTGTGCTAAAAGTTGTTTTTTTGTAATCCATTCTTGCTGGTAGGAAATTTCTTCGAGACAGGCGACTTTTAGACCTGTACGTTTTTCAATGGTTTCAATAAAGGAACTGGCTTCCATCAGTGATTCGTGGGTGCCGGTATCTAACCAGGCGTAGCCACGACCCATTAGTTCTACTTTTAGAGTACCTTGATTTAGATATTCTTGGTTTACCGTTGTAATTTCCAATTCACCACGTGCTGATGGTTTAATTGTTTCAGCGACTTGAATAACAGAATTTGGATAGAAATATAAGCCAACTACGGCATAATTTGATTTTGGTTTTTTTGGCTTTTCTTCTATGGTAGTTACATTTCCACTTTTTTCAATAGTAC
>CAZUQY010000173.1:0-6720 GCA_964622935.1 uncultured Bacteroidales bacterium
CGATTTCCACATATAGCAAGGATGAGATTTTTGATTTATCAAATAAATTATTTTCTTCAGGAGTAATGGAGGAAAGCTTTATAGCAAGTAGTTGGCTTAAAAAAATAGCGGGGCGTTTTGAATTCAGTGATTTTGATGTTTTTGAAGAATGGGTGGATTCTTATATTTGTAATTGGGCCTCTTGTGATTCTTTTTGTTCACAAGTTACTGGAGAGTTTATTTTAAGATTTCCAAATCTTGCTCCAAGGTTAAAATTATGGGCTAAATCGAAGAATATTTGGATGAAGAGAGCTTCGGCAGTAAGTCTTATATTGCCATTACGAAGATCGCAACACTTTGAAATCGCTTATGAGATTGCAGATATTCTCTTAATTGATAGTGACGATATGGTACAAAAAGGATATGGATGGATGCTCAAGGTTGCCAGTCAGAAACGCCAAACAGAGGTTTTCGAATATGTGATGAAGAACAAACATTTAATGCCAAGAACAGCTTTGAGATATGCAATTGAAAAAATGCCTGTAGATTTGAAAGCTGCTGCAATGAAAAAATAATTATTTTTGTCAAAAATTTATATTTATGGAAACAATGCCTAAACTTACTATAGCGCAAAAACAAATTCTTAATGCATTAAGTAGCGATGACGATAAAGTTGTTGTTAAAACAATAAAAGATATTAGGAATAAAGGAGGAATATACGTTGTTGAGCCTTTAATGAGCTTGTATTTCGAGAGTGGGAAAGGAATTATATCTGATGAAGTTATGAAGTTGTTTTCTGACTTAAAAGATAATTCTCTAGCAAATACGATTGCGGAGAATATTTTGAAATACAAAAAAAATGAGAAACTATCTGTATTTGTTTCTGCTCTGTGGCAGTCATCGCTAGAATTTGATAACCTTAAAATATTTTTTGAAATATTTATAACTGAAAGTGATAATACAAGTTTTGAAGTGCTTACATTAATTCAGCAGAATGCATACAACATGACTGAAAATATGAAGTCTGAATGTTTAAAAATGCTAAAATCAGATATTTCTAATTTGAGTGATTTTAAGAAAACAATAGCAGTTGATTTGCTTGAGATTTTAGAATAAAAAAAAGCCCGATTCGGGCTTTTTTTTATTTAGTTATATTGACCCACATGCCAGTAGTTCGAGCATAATTTGAATCATCATACATTGTTTCGCACATGACAGATGGTAGATAGTAAGTTCCAATAAAGCTTGCATTTAGCATAACTTTATAAGTGTACGTGTAACTTTTACCCATGTTAAAGTATGTCAACACTCTGTCGTCTCTGATGTCCTGATAAGTGTAATATGAATCTTGTCCAAGATCTACAGTAAACATTCGTGAGTTAATTATTTCCCAACCTGATGGGAAAACCTGTGATAGGGCAACATTGTCAAGCGATTGAATGCCTGAAGTGTTTTGAAGAGTTACAGTTGCAACAAAATCAGTTCCTTGATTTATGTTGCTGACATCAATTGGTTCTCCATTTAAGTATGAGTATTTTACATTCATGTTTATATTAGCTGATGCAGCTGTTTCTGTTCCAATTTCAGGTATTCCTTTTTTTATTATTCTTACATAAACCATTGCATCGTTGTTTGACTGAAGATTGAAGCTGTTTGTTTCTCCTTCTTTAAACTGTAGTTCAGTTTTGAAAATGGGTTTTGAAGTTTTTGCTACACCATTAACACCGTTAATACTATATTGACAGTCGATATTTCCAGAAGTAGAGTATTTCTTAACAAATTTAGAAGCAGAAAGTAGGGCATAGGCTGTTGTTTGAGTACTTGTATAACGTCCAGAACCCATTACCTCAGAAATATCTTTTAACACCATAAATGCCTTTTCTTTTTCACCCAACTCGATTAAAGTCTCCAGAATCATTGCCTTGTCTCTAGTTGATGAGCCAAACGTACCTGCAAGTTCAAAATAAAATGGAATTTCAGTGCTTAAGTTTGTAATCATTTGTTTTGCGACGCTTTCCTTTCCACTAACAGCGTATGCAGAAGCAAGTCTCCATTTAGCTGTGCGAGTAAGTTTGGATTCTTTTAGTCTATTCATTGCGCTGCGATCTGCTTGCCCTGCAATTGCAAGAGTATAAAGTCGGTAAGCTTGTGTGAGTTGAGAATTAGTTCCATCATCAGTCCATTTTGAAGCTTTTTCTTTTTGATATTTTAACCATTTAGTTTTAACATTGCCGGGAATGGCATAACCCGCGTATTCAGCTTCAACTAAAAAGTGACCACAATAGTTCGTTGCCCATGCAGAAACATTATTTCCACCTGGCCAGTAAGCGAATCCACCATTAGACATTTGGTATCTAGACAATTTGTTTAGACAAACGTTTATATTAGTCTGTATTTCAGCTTTTTGCGTATTGTCTAACTCAACAAGTTGTTCAAGATATAGTTGAGGAAATGCAGCTGAGATTGTTTGTTCAAGACATCCATGAGGGTAAGACAATAGAAAGTCGAGCTTCTCTTCTAAATTCATAGGAGGTATGTTGTATAGCTCAAGAAACAGACTATTTGTTCCGCTTATTCCAGTAATGTCAAAATCAACTTTATAATCATCATCACTGCTAATGCCATCTATTACATCTGTTGCCATTTTATTTGCATATCTTATATTCATCTCAATATTATACTTAGATACATGAGAGCCTGACTTTGCAGTAATTTCAATAGTTGCAACTCCTGTTTTTATTCCTGATTTCAATTTAAAATTAACATATTTTTCGCCTTCTTTTGTGAAGTTTACTGTTCTTGAGGATTCTCCATCAATGCTTATTAAGTTGTTTGTTTTTACGCTTATGGTAACGTTCTTAACATCGCTTTGCATAGCAAAGATTGTAACGGGAAGGCTAAAACTTTCTTGTGTTCCTAAAACACGTGGACCTGTTCCCAAAATCATAAGAGGTTTTCTAACAGCAGTGGTTTTTTCGGCTGAGCCAAACGCATTTCCTTCTGCAGCAATTACCATTGTTCTAACTGAACCAATGTATTGTGGTAATTGGATTTCATGCATGTTTGAAGCTCCTGCAGGGAGTGAAAATGGTCCAATAAATTTTACCATTGGTTTAAATCTAATTGCTTGAGCAAGATCTTCAGGTGACATTTCTCCATCACCACCACCTATACTAATCATTTTGCCCGCATCAACCGAGAAAGCTCCGATAACCCATTTATAAATATCCCATGTTCTAACACCAAGTGCTTGTTTACTATAGAAGAATGACCAAGGGTCAGGAGTAGAGAAATTTGTTAAGTTAAGTAAGCCTTCGTCAACCATTGCAAGAGTATAAGTCATGGCTTTTCCGCTTTCTTCGCGCACCTGAATTCTAACCTTACTTTCAGCAAGAAGTTCGTCAGGCATAGCAATTACAGGGTTGAGATGAGAACCAGGGTTTTCAACAAATATAGGAATAACGCCATACATTCTTATTGGTCTGTCGTTGTTTGTAGCTCTATGCTTTTGAATGAAACTGATATTAACATAGATATTTGGAGCCATTTCAGGACCAACTTCGAAACTAATTTTTAATTTATTCCCGTCTGTTTCCTGCCAGTAAGAGTTTAATATTGAAGTTGCATTTTCTATACTGACCAATGCGCGTCCAGAGCCAGTGCGAATAGTAATCTCAACAGTTTCTCCAACATTATAAGATTCTTTATCAGAAGAAAATTCTAATATGTCAACTGCTTTATTTTCGGAAGAATTGCTATTATATGCATAACTGCTAGCGTAGACACTCATAGAAGAAGTATGACCATCTTTGAGATCTTTAACAACAATCAGGTAATCACCACTTTCATCGAAACTTATTGTTGAACTTGCTTTACCCTTTTTACATTCAATAGTATACCTATCAAGTGAATTGTTGTAATTTGCTGAAATAAAATCTGCTCCATCATATTGGTAGTCATACCACCAAGAGTATTCCATCATATATACTGAAACTTCTAATTCTCTGGTTTCATCTGTTAGTTTTTGATTGCGATCCACAGCAACTATATCTATTGTAAGGTCTGTATCAAGTGGGAAAGAGTAACTATATTCATCTCTTTCTCTTATTTTTAGTCCTACAAATGTGGTGTAAGGATAATAATCTACTGATTGTTCGCCAATACTAAAGTTACCTCCCTTTTCATAAACTTTGGTTGTCAGAGTTGCTTTTAAAACTCCTGGAGCTTTTGTGATTTTATCAAATTTAACGTTTGTTTTAATCTCTCCATTTCCATCTGTTTTACCAGTAAACAGTGTAATAGTATTGAAATCAAATGATGTTATTTGATTGTAAAAACTATATTCTTCAAAGTTTTCAAAAGGGCTGTATGATTGATAGAGAGTCATTGTAACATCAGCATTAAGATCAACTGCATCAGCGCCATGAAGCCATTTGGCCTTCACAAGTGCATTGACTGTTCCGTCTCCTGCTAGATAGTCTTTGTCAAGACTTAGATCGACGCTGAGCCTGTTTGGTCTGATTGTTTCAACCATTAAGGATTTTGTAAAGACTTTTCCTCCAACGCTTATTTTTAAGTAATAATAACCCGTTGGATCGGATTGTTCAGTTTTAAATTTAAATACGTGAAAGCCTTTTTCATTCTTATTCTGCACTTCACGGTAAACTTCTTGATTTCTTGGATTTTTTACTTCAAAGACAATAGGGTGTCCAACTGGGATAGGGTCTATTAGTTCGTTTAGGATAAAACCAACATAAATTGAATCACCTGGTCTCCAAACACCACGTTCGGTATAAATAAATCCTCTAGAGCCATCTTGCATATAGTCACCCGAGACATTAAATTCACTTGTAGATAAGGATCCATATTCTTCAAGTTTTAAATATGATTTCTGTTCTTGATATGATGCAACCATGAAATATGGAGTTTCATTTTTAGGGATTTCAATTATTGCTTTACCATCAACATCTGCGCTTGCTGTTCCGATAATTTGTTGTTGGTAATTGAAGATTTCAACTTTTGCACCTTTAAGACATTCAGCTGTGTTGATATCTGTAACATAGGCATAGACTTTATTATCTTTACCTTGCTTACCAATTAAGCCAATATTTGATGCAAGAATGTTAAACTTAATTGCACGACGATAGCCATAGTAACTGTTTCCGCAAGGATCATCATAGCTGTTGTAGTCATTGCCCGAGTAATCATTGTAATAGTCATCATAATAGTAATCATCATACGAATATTCATCATAATATTCTACTTCATATGAGTCATATTCATCATAATTGCTAGAATAAGTATAGTCTGTAAACCAATTCCAATTCTTATCAGAAGTAATTTGGGTCATGATACTATTGTCAGCGAGTTGATCATTGTCTTGCGATTCGTTGCAGGGGTACAGAGAGTTTTCTTTTCTAAATCCAATTTCAATACGGTATATTGCTCCTGGTTCAGGTTCAATTATATCTGTTAAATCTAAATAATATGTGTTCCAATCTCCAAAATTCTCTACATCAGTTTGTTCTAAACTAATAGTTTTAGTTTTAATTACTTTAGCAACTCTATTAAGTTGATAGTTCCCATTGAGAGAGTTCTCTTGCAAAAATTGAAGAACATTGTTTTCGTATATCTCAAGAATTCTTACATCAACAGCCTTTATATTTACAGCATTAAAGGATATGACTTGTCCTTCGGCACACCCAGGAAGAATAACTCCATTTTCATCTGCAATCAATTCAGGTTTTCGCATTTTGAAACTTATGTGTTTTGTAGTGCTTTCATTCAGTTGCTTTTCGTTAATATTTTTAATGCTTTTACCTATATTTAAAGTATAAGTTTGCTCAAGGCGTTCAGGAGTAATAACTTTAATATTATTATCAATTATTATATATTTTAAATTTTCTACATCAAGAATGTCAATAATCCCATTAAGAAACTGGTACTCTTTTATAGGATCAGAAAAAATTAAATTAATATATTGTTCTGGAAATTGATGAACCTAAATATCGAGTATTTTAAAGTCATCGAAAGGTGGTATCTCTAATTCAATTTTTCCATCACTTTTAGATTCAATAGGATTGCCGTCCCATCTTATAGTAAGTTCTTGTTCATGGTTAGTCCTTTTAATGTTTTTAATTGTTAATATGTACTCATTCTCAGACCCTTTTTCAATTTCAGATTTTTGAGCATCTCCATTAACTTCTGCTGTTATACATTCGCTTATTTTTGAAATGTCTTCGTAATCATTAAGTGTGACCTTACAAACGACATCCTGCAATTTAAAATCTTTTCTATCTGTAGTTATAACTTTATCTATATTGATATTTAATTTTTGATGTTTAGTGTGAACCCTAAAAATGAATTCTTCGGTATCTTCTGATACATCTTTTGAGAGTTTATCCAAATCTACAACTGCATAATATTCAGTTCCAGAACTTAAAGGCTTTTCGGGTTTAAATTCGAGAATATTGTTTTCTTTCCAAGTAACTACCCCGTTAGTTTTCGGGTAAATTTTAATAACAGATGTCTTTTTGTCTTTGACTGATTTCATAAATTCGTCTGTAAACTGAATTGCAATCACATCATTTTTTGAAATAACATCGCTGGTGTAAGCTTTTATATAATCTTTAAATAGTTCGGGGTTAGATGCTTTAAATTCTTTATTAAGATTAAACATGCTGATAACAACGATAGTCATTGTAGCTGCTAAGGCTATACCCGCAGCCAAGTAAATAGTTT
>CAZUQY010000174.1:0-6709 GCA_964622935.1 uncultured Bacteroidales bacterium
CTTTTGAATTAAGCGCGGCACAGACTTGATATGAAAGGTCATTGCACCCCGGGACAATATAATCAATGTTCGCTTCCTCTATTATTTTCCGGGTGCGGTCTAAATCTGAATAATCAGAATTTATTAATCTGTAATTATGCCAATTAATACATAATTTATCTAAATCTCTAAAATTCCCAAATAGTTTTCTGTCTGCATTTTCTTTAAGCCAATTAATAATTGAGCCTTTGGGAATTGTTTTTTTTGTTGCAAAATTGAATTTCTTCCATGTTTCAATAAAGTCATTTTCAATATTTATTGAATACTCTTTAAATGATTGGAATTTTACAACTAATTGAGAAATTCTGTCGAAAAATTTATGGGATAAGTATTCCTCTGTTTTGTTTAATGAACTTATATCAAATACGGATGTAAATATCAAACGAACATTATAGGTTTTTTCTGAAAATCCGTATTTGCCATTTTCGGTAATCATTGATTGAAATAAAAGTTCTTGGTTTTTAGGCGATAATCTCTCAATCTCATTGATAATTAAGAAACCGTTATTTGCTTTTTTGTATTGGTTTGTCCAAAACACTTCTGTTTCTTCCGATAAAAAAGCATTGAGAAACACAATAGGTTGATTTTTTTTAATCAAATTCTTAATCCAGAATGATTTCCCAGTGCCTCTGTCTCCCAATAAAAGAATAGGAAAATAACCTGGGTTTGACATGAAAGATTTTAATTTCAAGATAATTTGCTTTCTTTTATCTGGTTGAATATTTAATAAATTGTCCATTGTATGAATATTAATGCGTATTTATTATATTTTTACTGCGTACAAACCGCAAATATATACAATTAGATTATATTTGCACCAGTATTAATTTAATATTTAAACTATGGCTAAAAAAGCAAATCACAATGCGGACATAAAAAATCCGAACAAGGGTTCAAAAGGAACAAACAAAACCTATGATAAAAATCAAGGGGATAAAGGAAAACAACTGAACCCTAACCAAAAAAAGTAGCATTAATAAAAGTAGCGGATAATTTTATCCGCTACTTAAAAAATAAAAAATGAAAATACTTAAAATAATTCATGGATATCCTCCACTTTATAACGCCGGCTCAGAAGTTTATAGCCAATCAATTTGTAATGAGTTATCAAGAAACAATGATATTACTATTTTTACAAGAGAAGAAAATCCATATGAACAAGACTTTAAAATAAGAACAGAAAAACAAAATGGTAATTTGACAATTCATTTGATAAACAAACGAATTGATAAGGACAATTATAAAAACGAAAATATTGACAAAATATTTGCCAAAACAATAAAAACAAACAAACCTGATATTGCACATATCGGGCATTTAAACCACTTGTCAACAGGAATAATTGACGAATTAAAAAAACAAAATATTCCTATTGTATTTACTTTACACGACTTCTGGTTAATGTGTCCTCGTGGACAATTCTTACAACGTAATTATGAAAATACAGACTATTATCAGCTTTGCGAAAAACAAGATGATGAGAAATGTGCTTTAAATTGCTACAATCATTATTTTTCAGGACAAGAAATTGACAAACAAAGAGATCGAGAGTATTGGGGTTCATAGATAAATACAAGAATGCAAGAAACAAAATCAATCATTGAAAAAGTTGATATGTTTATTGCTCCATCAAAATATTTAAGGAATAGATTTATCAATGATTTTGAAGTTCCGATATCTAAAATTATTTATCTTGATTATGGTTTTCCTACTCATTATTTACAACCCATCGAACATAAAACTTCTGACACTTATACCTTTGGTTACATAGGTACGCAAATTTCTTCAAAGGGTATAAATTTACTAATTAAGGCATTTTCTAAAATTAATAAAAAATCTGTTTTGAAAATTTGGGGAAGAACAAATGGACAAAGTACAACTGCACTGAAAAACTTAGCGAAAGAAAGTAAAAATAAAATACAATTTTGCGGAGAATATATTAATCAAAACCTTGCAACCGAAGTATTCTCAAAGATAGATAGTATTGTTGTTCCATCAGTCTGGGGTGAAAATTCACCTTTAGTAATTCACGAAGCACAAGCATGTGAAATTCCTGTAATAACAGCCGATTTTGGAGGAATGAAAGAATATGTTGAACATGAAAAAAATGGATTATTATTTAAACATCGAAATGAAAAAGATTTAATACAAAAAATGCTTTTTGCAATAGAAAATCCCGAGATACTACAAGGCTATGGAAAAGTTGGGTATTTATCCAGTAAAACAGGAAAAGTACCGAATATAAAAGGGCATTGCATTGAATTAATAGAATTATACAAACGAATTATTGAAGCAAAATGAAAGATTTGAATATTTGGAGAATAACTCTTGACACAAACCCAGAAGATTGTAATTTTCATTGTATAATGTGCGAAGAGCACAGTAGTTTTAGCCATTTTAAACAAAAGCTATTCAACAAAACTGGAATGAAAAGGCGATTAATGCCGAAAGAATGGTTAGAAAGCATTTTTAAAGAAGCAAAGGAACTTGGAGTGAAAGAAATAATACCTTCAACAATGGGCGAACCGCTTCTTTACGAACATTTTGAAACAATTTTAGAATTATGCAAAACAAATGATATAAAATTAAATTTAACAACAAACGGTAGTTTTCCAAGAAAAAGTGTTGAAGAATGGGCGAAAATTATTATTCCAATAACAAGTGATATTAAAATATCATGGAACGGAGCAACAAAGGAAACTTCCGAAAAAATAATGCAAGGCAGTAATTATTCAACTCATTTGCAAAATGTAAAAACTTTAATAAAATACCGAAATGAATATTTAAAAAAAACAGGATATTATTGTCGTATAACGTTCCAGATTACTTTTTTACAAAACAATATGCAAGAACTTGTTGAAATTATAAAACTTGCAAGTGAATTAGGAGTTGACCGTATAAAAGGACATCATTTGTGGACACATTTCAAAGAAATTGAAATTTTATCATTTAAGCATTCGAAAAACAGCATAAAAAAATGGTATGAAATTGTAGAAAAAGCACTTGAGACACAAGAAGAATATAGAAAACCAAACGGAGAAAAAATAATTCTTGAAAACATATTTCCTTTGGAATTTGAAGAAAATAAGGAGATGCCAGAAAATTACAAGTGTCCGTTCTTGAAAGAAGAATTATGGATTTCAGCAACAGGAAAAATTTCTCCTTGTTGTGCTCCTGACGAATTAAGAAATAGTTTAGGTGATTTTGGAACATATCCAAACAGAAGCATTAAAGAAGTTACAGAAAGTGAGATTTATAAAAATCTATGCAAAAACTATAAACAAGTTCCTTTATGTAAAACCTGTAATATGAGACAACCTATATGAATGATTTTTCAAATTTGATAATCAGGTGGACATTTGGCGAAACAGAAGCTCGTCCTACTTCGCTACAAGCATTTGATATGTTAGAGTGTAGTATATTGTATGCAAAAAAACTTTTCCCTAACGCTAAAAGATATATTGTATACAACTCATTAAAAAGTAAAAGAACATTAGAACAATTGACTAGAATTGCACATGAAAAAGCTGAATTAATTGAAGCTAAATCAAACTGGAATTACTCAACAAAAAACTCTTTCTGGAAGTACATACCATTACGTATTGATAAAACCAAGTATGAAATAGTACTGGATAGCGATATTGTATTTTGGAATATTCCCGCAACCATTAATATATGGCTAAAAAGTAATGGGCTACTAATAAATACAGATTGGAATGGTCGCAACTATGGGGATTATGAAAAATTAATCAACAAACCTTTTTCATTTAATGCTGGAATAATTGGCTATCCACCTTTATTTGAATTTGAATTACCAAATATTGAAAACTTTAAAGAAAAATTTCTAACAGAACAAGGATATATAACTCATCAATTTATTTCTTCTAACCTGAAACTATTTGTATTGAATAAAAGTGAGATATTTCAATCAAATGTTAACCAGCACATAAACCATAAAATTGAGAATATAATAGATAATTATTCTGGAGGACATTTTTGTGGTTGTAATTTTTCTCATTATCAACATTGGGATAAACTTTATAAAGATGAAATTTGGAAATACAATGAAGTGAAAATAGATATTCTTTGGAATTTTAGAGATATTTCAAAATTCAATTCAAAAATCAAACAAGGTATTATTTACCGAAGTTCTGCATTATGTTTATATAAAGAAGATATGCGTTTTATTGCAATATTAGAAAAATATAATATAGAAAGTGTAATTGACTTAAGGGCTAATAGAGAATTGAAAGAATGTAATTATAGTAACGAACAAAAATCAAATTTCAATATCGTTCATGCACCATTTGACCCTTGGTCACAAAGTTTAGAATTTCAAAACACATACAATACAGGTACAAATGCAGAGATCGCTTATCAATTTTTTTCATTAGAATGCAAACCAAGTATTAAAAAAATAGTTGAAACAGTCTTAAAATCAAAAGGTGCAGTAGATATTCACTGCCATGCTGGAAAAGACAGAACAGGTATAGCAATCACATTACTTCATCTATTGTCAGGTGCAGATAAAAACGAAATATTTTTAGATTATTTGGCAAGTGAAATGGATACGAAAAAGTCATATTTGCAAATTTTCCTTGATATAGTAATAGACACAGGTGGAATTGAAAAATATCTACAAACTTGTAAATTGTCAGAAATACAAATAGATGAATTGAAACAAAAAATATGTCAATAAAAGCAATGAAATACAACAAAATAAAAATATCGATAGACGAAACACATTTTATTTACGAAGGTAAAAAACTGTTCAATAAAGATTTTAAGCAAATATTAAAATTTCATTCCGAAGGATTAGCTCCTGTTTGTGATGAAACAGGTTGGTATCATATTAATTTGCAAGGAAATGCAATTTACAAAGAACGATACAACAGAATTTTCGGATATTATTTTGAACGAGCGACAGTTATTAAAAACAATACATGGTTTCATATTAATCTGCATGGTAAACGGACTTCTAAAACCAATTTTGCATGGTGCGGGAATTATCAAGAAAACATTTGTTCAGTAAGGGATTTTGACAATAAATATTTTCATATTGATAATTATGGAAATGAAATTTATACTGAAAAATACAGATATGCAGGGGATTTTAAAGATGGTTTTGCAGTAGTGAAAATTGAAAACAGACTTTGTAAACATATAAATAAGCAAGGAAAAGATTTAAACGAAAAATTATTTATAGATTTGGGAATATTTCATAAATCTTATGCAACTGCAAAAGACGAGAAAGGTTGGTTTCATATTGATAAAAATGGAAATTGTTTATACAATGAACGATATTCATTAATTGAGCCATTTTATAACGGATTTGCACTTGTTGAAACTTTTGAAAATAAAAAACTGATAATTAATGAAATAGGAAAGAAAATGATTGAAATCTAAGCCGCCGCAAAAGCCATACACATTTGCAATTCACACGAGCCACCGCTTTACCAAAAATTGCAAAAGAGTATGTCTTGCCAACGCTGAATGACAGACTGGAAGAAGAAAGCACGAAAGCACAACACGTAATATAAAATATTGGGCAAAAAGTAGTATATTTGAGCAATATAACATTTAATAAACGGTGTAGTAACTTGATAAGTAAGCATTTCAAAATGCCCAAAATTTCATATTGCAATCGTTGTACACAATGAAAACAATATGAGACTAAAATTACTCTTTTTATTATTACTCATTTCAATAAATGTATTTTCTCAAATTCCAGAATTAATTTTTCATTCAGGGTTTGAACCAAATACATATGTAATAACTGCTGGTGGAGATATTAAAGGTTTAGATAACTCAGTAAGTCCTCCTAATGATTGGGTATATGATTTAGAAACACATCCCAATATTGGAAATTTTTCAATATTTTATCAAGGAGGAGATGAAACTATGCGGTTTGCAAGAATAATACAAGACCCAACTGACCCAACAAATAAAGTATTACATTATTGGTTAAAACACCCTAATGTTGAAGGTACTAAAGGACGAATACAAGCAGATATTTACGAAAATAATAATTTATATGAATTTTCTCAAAAAGTGAGAATTTATTTACCAAATGATTGGAATATTATTAAAAATGCTGTTGGAGGTACCGTAGGTTGGCTGACAATAATGGAATTTTGGAATAATGCTGGTTGGACTTCCGAAGGGAATCGCTTTAGAATGACTTTGGGAATTCATAAAAATGATCCACTCTCTTCGGATTTAACCTTTAATCTTAGTGCTGACACTAAACCTGCAGATATATGGATAACGTATTGGAATGAAAGTGATACAACTTTTTCAATACCAGTGGAACAATGGATGACCGTTGAGATTTATTTTAAAGAAGGAAATGCTTCAAACGGTCGTTTTGTTTTAGCAGTTACACCAGATGGAGGGGTTAAACAGATTATTTTTGATGTTACTGACTTTACCTATCATCCAGATGATACTTCACCAGACGGGATGAAACATTATAACCCAATGAAACTTTACACATCTGATAATGTAATCGATTATGTTAGAAATAAAGGAGGAGTATTGCAATTGTATTGGGATGATTTTGAATTATGGAAAGATACTAATATTACGTTAAGTACTTCCGAAAATGAAAATTTAAAGGGAATATTTTATTTTGATGTGCTAAGGTAAATAATTTACCTTTGAAAAATAT
>CAZUQY010000175.1:0-6686 GCA_964622935.1 uncultured Bacteroidales bacterium
TCTATAAGCTTTTGCTTAGTCGGTACGCAACTCCAAGATCATTTTCAACAAATTTCTATTTACCTTTTCTCAACATCAAGGCTCTCTGTAAAATTCCTAAATGTTTACTTTTCTTTTCGTAGTCTTTTATTCATTATATTTGTATAGTATTTTGATAATATAAGTGATGAAAGAATTAAAACTATACATAAGTAGCCTATTAAGCTTTCTTTGAAAAGCATATACTCAAAGCAACTATTATCAATTATTTAAAAAACTGTATGTCGTTATCTAAATTATCGCACAAAAGCAATATGGAATGAAAAAAATCACATTTATTACAGTAGCCATAATGCTACTAACAATGCTAACAGCAAAAGCACAAAGCTATTCGGGCGGAGCAGGAACAACAGCTGACCCATACCAAATAGCAACACTAACCGATTTGCAATACCTAAGCGAACATTCAACAGATTGGGCAAGCGATTTTATCCAAACCGCCAATATTGATGCTACAGAAACCAACACATGGAATAGCAGTGCAGGCTTCTCACCTATTGGAAATAGCATAACTAAGTTTACAGGCTCATACAACGGCAGTGACTATACTATAGATTGTCTATTTATTAATCGCCCAGCTACTGATTATATTGGTTTATTTGGCTATGCTTATGGTTCTACTGTTGATAGCGTAGACTTAAGCAATGTTGATATTACAGGTAGTTTCTATGTCGGTGGTTTAGTAGGATTTAATCATGATTATTCTTCAGTAAGTAATTCGTATAGCACAGGTTCGGTTTCGGGCACAGGAAATTATGTAGGCGGCTTAGTGGGACGTATTTATCATTATATTACTGTAAGTAATTCGTATAGCTCAGTATCAGTGTCAGGGGATTACTATGTAGGCGGCTTAGTGGGGCAGATTGATCATTATTCTTCCGTAAGTAATTCGCATAGCTCAGGATCGGTTTTTGGTGATAGTTTTGTAGGCGGCTTAGTGGGAGCAAATCAGACTTCTTCTTCAGTAAGTTATTCGTATAGCACCGGCTCGGTTTCGGGCACTAATTATGTAGGTGGCTTAGTGGGATCTAAATATTCTCATATATTTAGGTCATATAGTACCAGTACAGTTTTAGGTGATTGGTGTGTCGGCGGCTTAGTAGGATATAATCATTCTTTGGGGACTATCAATATTTCGTATAGCACAGGTTCGGTTTCGGGTACTGACTGTGTCGGCGGCTTAGTGGGAGGTAATCTTGCTTCGGCGACTATAAGTAATTCGTATAGCACAGGTTCGGTTTCGGGTACTACTAATATAGGCGGCTTAGTGGGTGATAGTATTTCTTCTACAGTAAGTAACTCCTTTTGGGATACAGAAACCTCTGGTATGACAACTAGTAATGGAGGTACAGGTAAAACAACTGCAGAAATGCAAGATATAACAACTTTTACTAGTATTGCAACCATAGGTTTAGATGCTGCTTGGGATTTTACAGGAACACCAAACGATGATGTAGGAACAAATGATAATTGGTCAATGCCAATTTGCGGAACTAACTACCCGGTATTATCGTGGCAAATACCACAAGGCTCTGGCACAACAGCCGACCCATATCAAATAGCAACACTTAATGATTTAAGGTGGTTAAGCGAAAACTCTTGTATTTGGGATAGCTGTTTTATACAAACCGCCAATATAGATGCTACAGTAACCAACACATGGAATTCTGGTGCAGGCTTCTCTCCTATTGGAAATTTCACAACTCAGTTTACAGGCACATACAATGGCAGTGACTATACTATTGATGGCTTATTTATTAACCGACCAAGTGCTGATTATATTGGCTTATTTGGCTATGTCAGCGGCACAATGATCGATAGCTTAGGCTTAAGCAATGTGGATATAACAGGTCAATGGTCTGTTGGCGGCTTAGTGGGATTAAATTTTAATTCTTCAGTAAGTAATTCTTATAGCACAGGGGCGGTTTCGGGAACAACCACTGTCGGTGGCTTTGTGGGATGGAATAGTAATTCTTCAGTAAGTAATTCGTATTTTACAGGATCGGTTTCGGCTGGAAACAGTAATGTCGGCGGTTTAGTGGGAGATAATTTGTCTTCTTCAGTAAGTTATTCCTATAGCACAGGATTGGTTTCGGGGCCTTTTGCTGTAGGCGGATTAGTAGGATATAATACTGATTATTCTTTAGTAAGTAATTCGTATAGCTCAGTCTCAGTTACGGGAACTAACTATATAGGCGGCTTAGTGGGAGATAATGTTAATGAGTCTAATGTATTTAATTCGTATAGCACAGGTTCGGTTTCAGGAACGGGAGCTTATGTAGGCGGCTTAGTGGGAGAAAATGATTTTTCTTATACAACTAACTCCTTTTGGGATACTCAAACCTCTAGTATGGCAACTAGTTCTGGTGGCACAGGCAAAACCACTGCTGAAATGCAAGATTTATGTACTTACCTAAATGCAGGATGGGATTTTGCTGTTGAAACAAGCAACGGAACCGATGATTACTGGGTAATAAACAGTACAGAAAATAGTGCTTATCCTGCTTTAGCTTGGCAAAACATTACACATACAGGTATTTGTTGTGGATTTACTCATCCTATTTACAATCTTACAGAAACTGTCGAAGTTTGCTCTGGTGAAAGTTATACTTTCCCTGATGAAACGACTCAAGATAACATTATTACTCAGGTTGGTTACACTAGCTATTTGCAAACTGTTGGAAATTTGTGTGATAGTATTATCGAAACTACTGTTAATGTAAATACTGTTAATATTACTGTTACTCAAGATTTAGCAACTCTAACAGCTGAAGAACTAGGAGTTGAATATCAATGGTTAGATTGCGACAATGAATTTAATCCAATAGATGGAGAAACCAACCAAATGTTTGAAGCAGCAAGTAATGGAAGCTATGCTGTTGAAATTACAGATGGTGATTGCAGCGACATTTCTGATTGTTTTGATGTAACAACAATACTTATCGAAGACTCAATGTTTGAGAGTTCAATCACTGCTTTTCCTAATCCCACAAACGGACTTATAAATATTGATTTGGGCAATTCTTACCATGAAATTGACATAATAATTACAGACGCACAAGGAAGAGTTGTTAAGAATTTAAGTTTTAGCAATACTCCAAGTTTCGACCTTGAGTTTGACGGACTTCCAGGTGTATATTTTGTTTTAATTACTGCTGATTCAAAAACTGCAAACTTGCGATTGATTAAAAAATAAAATAAAACAATTTAGTCTATAGTGAAAAGCGTTCATTCCTGAACGCTTTTTTTAAAATAAGCAATTAAATACTTGGATTTTAGTATAAAACAACAACACGTAATACTTATAGAATAAATTAAGTTTACGATATAATTATTGATGTTGAATTTGGATATCCTGTTTTGACGCCTACCCTCCGAAGGTTCCATCAGCCATTGCGAGGAGACCTTCGGAGGGTTAAGCTAGGATAAAATACTGTCACCCGAGCAGTACTTCGACAAGCTCAATGTAACACCTCAGCAACCGTCGCGAAACAACATTTTTCAGATCTCATCCTCTAATCTTTATAACAAAGCATAAAAAAGGCCATCAGTTAACTAACTGACAGCCATATATCAACCTAAATAAATGAATCAAAATGCTTATTTGCCAAACACTAATTTAACAGTATCCAAAGCAATTACAAGTTCTTCATTTGTTGTAATTGTCATAACTTTAACCTTTGAATCTGGCAAACTTAAAACAGCGTCTTTACCTTTAAGCCCTTGATTAAGTTCATTATTAAATTTAAGCCCTAAATAATCCATATTATTAAGAACCATTTTACGAGTATTACATGAGTTCTCTCCAATACCACCGGTCATAATAATTAGGTCAACTCCATCCATTACTGCAGCATATGCTCCAATATATTTTTTTACGCGGTGAGCATACATATCAAGAGTAAGTTGTGCTCTTTCATTCCCATTTTCTGCTACGGCTTCAAGATCTCTCATATCTGATGAGATTTCAGAGAATCCATTTGATCCACATTTCTTATTAATAAAAGAATTAGCTTCACTAACAGAAAGATTCTCTTTTTCCATAATAAACAATAAAGCTCCTAGGTCTAGGTCACCGGTTCTAGTTCCCATCATTAAACCTTCAACCGGAGTAAATCCCATTGATGTATCAACAGATTTTCCATTTTTAATTGCAGTAATAGAAGCACCATTTCCAAGATGGCAAGTAATAATTTTCTTTTCTTCTATATTCCAATCCAAGATATTACATGCTTTCTCCGCAACAAATTTATGACTAGTACCATGAAATCCGTAACGTCTGATTTTATATTGTTCATATAATTTATAAGGCAGTGGGTACATATATGAACTTGCCGGCATTGATTGGTGAAAAGATGTATCAAAAACCGCAGTTTGAGGAACAGATGGTAACACATCTAAAATTGCTCTCATACCTAGCAAGTGAGCAGGATTATGTAAAGGTGCTAGATCACAGCAGGCTTCAATTTTACTAATAGCATCTTCATCCAACAAAACACTTTGAGTAAAGTACTCCCCACCATGGGCAACACGGTGTCCAACAGCTTTAATTTCATTAAGTGAACTAATCACACCATGCTCGGCATTAGTAAGAGCTTCCAAAACTAAATTAATCCCAACAGTATGGTTTGGAACTTCCGTTTCAACTTCGTAACGCTGGTCTCTATCATTTTTGTGTGTTAAAACACCGATTTTCAAGCCAATTCTTTCGACAATCCCTTTGGCTTTGACTTCAGGATTTTCACCCATTTCAAGCAATTGATACTTAATTGATGAGCTCCCGCAATTCAGTACTAATACATTCATTTTTGGATTTTATTTTAGGTTAAACATTGGTTTACTTTTTCATTCCTGCCGCCTGATTAGCCGTAATCGCAACAAGATTAACTATATCACTAACTGAGCATCCTCTCGACAAATCGTTAATTGGTGCTGCCATACCTTGTAAAACTGGTCCGATAGCTTCTGCATGTGCCATTCTTTGAACCAATTTATATGCAATGTTACCAGTCTCTAGAGTTGGGAAAACAAGTACATTTGCCTGACCTGCAATTTTACTGTCTGGTGCTTTCTTACTACCAATAGATGGTATTATTGCAGCATCACTTTGCAATTCACCATCAATCATCATATCAGGTGCCATTTCTTGAGCAATTTTAGTTGCTTCTACAACTTTATCAACCATTTCGTGTTTTGCACTTCCTTTAGTTGAAAAACTAAGCATTGCGATTTTTGGTTCAAATCCTGCTATTGCACGAGTAGTATTACCTGTAGCAACAGCAATCTCAGCAAGTTCTTTAGCTGTAGGATTCGGATGCACTGCACAATCTGCAAAAACTATCATTCCGTCTTCGCCAAATTCTTTATCCGGTAATATCATAATAAATGCTCCAGAAACTACACTAATACCAGGCAAAGTTTTTACAATTTGAAAAGCAGGACGTAACACATCACCTGTCGCATTATCTGCTCCGGCAACCTCACCATCAGCATCACCTGCTTTAATCATCAAAACAGATAGATATAATGGATCTTCAACTAGTTTAGAAGCATCTTCTCTACTTAATCCTTTTGATTTACGAACCTCAACTAATAAATCGATATATTCATCTTTTTTTTCATGATTTAATGGATCAACAAGCTTAGCTTGTTCGATATGCTTCAGATTATTCTCTACTCCAAGTTTTTTAATCTCTTCAATATTTCCAATAAGTATTACCCTAGCAATATTTTCAGAAATAATCTGATCTGCGGCTTGTAAAGTTCTAATTTCTGTCCCTTCAGGTAACACAATTCTCATATTATGTTTCCTTGCACTTTCTTTAATTTTGTTGATTAAATCCATTTGTATTTTTATTTAATGCACTAATAATTTAGTCTCTTCAAAAATAATAAAATTTAATTATTTTTAATTGTATTTTAAGGTTTTTATTTTTTTCACTTAACAGTTATTCGCAACATTTCTTTACCCTCAAGATATGCAACATACTCATCTCCATTTTTCATCTTAGAAACACCCGCAGGTGTTCCCGTAAAAATCAAATCACCCATTTTTAAAGTCATATATTTAGAAACATGCTCTATTATTTGATCATAGTTAAAAATCATATCGTCAGCACTCCCGGCTTGCACTATTTCATCGTTTTTAGTTAAATGAAACTGAAGCTTATTGATATCCTTGAATTCAGATATAGGAATAAAATCGGAAATCACAGCAGAACCATCAAATGCTTTTGATATTTCCCAAGGCAAGCCCTTCTCTTTACATATTACCTGAATATCTCTTGCTGTTAAATCCAGACCTATTCCAATTTCTTCGAAATACCTGTGAGCAAATTTTGCTTGAATTCGTCTACCAAGGCGAGTAATACGAATTACTATCTCAATTTCATGCTGAACATTATCAGAAAAATCTGGCAAGAAGAAAACACTGTTACGTAAAACAGCTGATTCCGGCTTTAAAAAGAAAACAGGTTCATCAGGAAACTCTGAATTAAGTTCCTTTATATGATTCTTGTAATTATGTCCGATGCAAATTATTTTCATCTGATTTGATAAAAAAAAACTTTCCGAAAAAATATTCCGGAAAGTTAATTGTCTTTTACTTCACTGCTGGTTTTTGTCCATTGAAAATAGGCATCTTAACC
>CAZUQY010000176.1:0-6674 GCA_964622935.1 uncultured Bacteroidales bacterium
AATTTGTCGTATGGTGTCTTGGGATCTAAAACTTCAATTTTACCTGAAAATGGAGAAATAATGCTAAAAGCTTTAGAGACTTTGATTTTACTATAACTAAAAATATCAAATAACAAATCTCCAGCAGTTACATAATCATTTGTTTTGACCAACCATTCTGTTAAAAAAAGACTACCTGATTTATTTGCAATAAAATCATCAAAATAAATATTATATTTTCGATCATTGACTTTTACGAATCGTATTAACTCGTTACCAATTACAGATGATTTGTCTGTCATGGGATTATTGTTTTTGATTGTCTCAAATATAGTCAATAAATATTATATATTATCAAAACAATTCACAAATGAAATCCGTATTTATTAACGATTTGAGTAAATATCAATTTGATTATATTTTGATTTTGCACATCAAATAATCAATCTTACTCCCCCCAATTCTTCAATTTTATAGGTGAAATTTTCGCCAGGAGAGCCAATAAACATAAAATTGATTGGGATTTTCCATTCTTTAGATAGTTTCTTTATTAACTGAGGGGTAAATTTTCCATCAACAATAACAAGCTCAATATCAATCTTAGGATATTCTCTATCTAGGAAATCAATTTCTTGGTCAAGGTTATCAGGTTTCTTATTATCTTTATTAATTGCAAGAACAATCTTTAGTCTTTTAGTATGTTCATTTCTTTGAATATATAGCATTACTTTGTTTAGTGTTGCTATATCATCACCTTTTGTAAAAAAGACAAATTCTTGCTGATTGATTTTTTCTACGGTACGTTTAATCTTTCTATCAGCTCTAATTGAAAATATTCTAATAGGATCAAAAATGGCATCAAGAATTTTCAATAGAAACTTCAACAAGACTGTCCTATTTAACATTATTATCACAAATGTAATTGTCGGTATAAAATAATATAAGAATACGGTGAGATTACTAGGCAATCCTTCTTTTGCAGGCATTGTGATATTTCCGATTAAAGCAATCAGAACAGATACAATTGCAATAATTACAGCAATCCATGATGCTCTTTCAGGTCTAGGAATTGTTTTTCTTTTAATCTTTAAAAGGATATTTCCAATTCCAAATAGAGTCATTACAGCTAAAAATGAAATTGTATAAACGCCGGCTAATAATTTAACATTACCTTTTGTAATTAACAAAACAGACACTGACAGCAATAAAAACATTATAATAATTCTATAAGAGCTCCCTCTTTTATTCTTCTTTAGGAAAAATGGTGGCATTATTCTATCTAATGTCATTCTTTCTAATAAACCAGTAACACCAATAAAGCTAGTTAACACGGCTCCGCTTAGTACTAAAAATGCATCAATAGAAATTAAGTAGGCAACCCATTTTCCTCCGACATGTTGCGCCATCTCAATAAGTAATGTGTTTTGATATGCATCGCTTTGCAAAACTGGAATTGTGAATAAAGCCAATGCAAAAACTGCCATTAATGGATTAATAACACTTACGATTGACCACATATTACGTAAAGTTTTGGGGAATACTCCTTTTTGTTGTTCTTCGACAAAGTTAGCAGAGCTTTCAAATCCTGAAACTCCTAGCATAGATGCTGCAAAACCAAGAAAAATAGCCTTTGTAATGCTACCACCTTGTATAGGTAAATGCCAATTGGCAAAGAAAGTACCAACGCCGGATTGTGATAAAAAATAAATTATAAATCCACTAAGAATTACTAATGATGTTAAATGAAAAATAAAGATTCCTACAGCAACTTTTGCTGACTCAGAAATTCCAATAATTGCTAGAAAAGCAAAAATCCCTAATAGTAAAATTGTTACTGGAATTATTGGTAATACAGGGATTAGATGGTGTAAATAGTGTATAGCTTCATTTCCAGAAATAACGGCAGTAGCCATATATGACAACATTGTCAAAGTTGCAGCTAAAGAAGCTGTTGATTTACTAGTTGTATTTAATAGCGCATTGTATGCCCCACCATTTAGTGGTAGTGCTCCAACAACTTCGCCATAAATTCTTCTAAATAAAAATAGTACGAGGGATACTATAAGTAATGTAATCCAAGCATATTGACCGGCAAAAGCAATAGCCAATGCAGAAACATATAGTACAGAAGAGCTGATGTCATTACCGCAAATTGCTGTTGCTGATAACTGATTTAACTTTTTATGAATCTTAGCCACTTTGTATCTATTTAAAACTTATTATAAATATTCCTCAAATATCACAAAAAAATAGAAAAAAACCAAAAATTAATAATAGGTTGATAAGTTAGATTATTTCGAAATATTAACAATATTAACATTTTAAAATAACAAATACCTAATCAAATATGTTAAAGTAAAAGTGAGTTTGAACAATTTTTGTAATTTTGTAGAAATAAAACTTAAAATGAAGCGAACAATAATAATTATAATACTTGCACTGACAACAATTTTACCTGCAAAATCTGCATGGATACTTATTCCAATGGATGACAGTCAGACAAATCATCTTAAGGCATACGGTATTACTTATTGGACTTTGCAAAATCAGGTTGAAGCATGGTGGTTGTTAAATTATAGAGGAGGCAGTTTTATGACATCCTTTGCAAAGGAAATCGAGCATGAGTGTATATTACGAGGTGTTAATTATGAAATTATTGCAGATGGCCAGAAAACCGCAATTTTTAATGAGATTTCTGCCCCATCAGTCAATATGGATGCTGTAAAACTTGAAAAAGTACCTAAAATTGCAGTATACTCCCCTCCTACAACTCAACCATGGGATGATGCTGTAACCATAGCCTTAACTTATGCAGAGATCCCTTATGATAAAATTTATGACTTTGAAGTTATGAATGGTGAGCTTGCAAATTATGATTGGCTCCACTTACATCATGAGGACTTTACAGGGCAATATGGTAAGTTTTATGGAGCATATAGCCGTATGCAATGGTATAGAAACCAACAAAAAGAAAGTGAACAATCAGCTCGTGAATTGGGATTTGAAAAAGTCTCCCAACTCAAACTAGCTGTTGCCAAAACTATTAAAGCTTATGTTGCTGAAGGCGGATTTTTATTCGCAATGTGTTCTGCAACAGATTCCTTTGATATTGCTCTTGCTGCCGAAGGTGTTGATATTTGCGAAACAATGTTCGACGGAGACCCTGCTGATCCTGATGCTCAATCAAAACTCGATTATTCAAAATGTTTAGCATTTACTGACTTTACACTTGTTAGGAATCCTCTAGAATATGAGTTCTCAGATATAGATGTAACGCAACAAAAGAAATCCACTCAAGGAGATGATTTTTTTACTCTTTTTGAGTTCTCGGCAAAGTGGGACCCTGTGCCAACAATGCTATGTCAGAATCATAAAACTATGCTTCATGGATTTATGGGACAAACTACTGCATTTAGAGCAGAACTGGTTAAGTCATCAGTACTTATCATGGGTGAAAATAAAGCTGCAGGAGAAGTAAGATACATACATGACGAATTTGGAAAAGGAATGTGGACTTTTTATGGTGGTCACGATCCTGAAGATTACAGACATTATGTTGGCGATGAACATACAGATCTTTCTTTACACCCAAATTCACCGGGATACAGACTTATTTTGAATAATGTATTATTCCCTGCTGCTAAGAAGAAAAAACTTAAAACTTAATTTTCGTAAAAAAATAAGTTACAATATTCAATAGCTAATAGCCAAAGACTATGAACCTAAAACAATATGCATAAGCTACTTGATTATTTAAAATTACATTTTGAAATTTAACAATTTATCCTTTTTCCGGCATCATTGTAATTTGCAGAAATTGAGAATATGTCTGTGATTTTGATTTCAATAACACCTTTGACGATTTTATTTGGTTTGAGTTCTAAAATCCATTTAACGGCATTTTCAAAAAGTTCACCTTTTTCATGATATACTGCATCACCTTTTATTTGGTAGCCAGTTATACCCTGCCAAAAAGAAATGGCGACTTTGTTATTTTGTAAAATATTAGCCTTAGTTTTATCAAAGAATGTATCAATAACCCAAATAGTATTATCATTTACAATTAGCTTTGATCCGATAGCAACAACATTTGGGATATTATCTGTGCTAACAGTAGCAAAGGCCATAAAAGGAATCTTTTCAAATAAGCATTTTATTTCGTCTGATATCTTCATAAAAAACAATTCTCTTTTAAACTCTAGGCACTCTAGTCACTTCAAACTACCCCTGACTTTCTTTTAATTTCTTTTTTCTATCATGTTCATTAAGCAATATCTTTCGTAGACGCATAGATTTAGGCGTAACCTCAATCATTTCATCTTCGGCAATATACTCCATTGCTTCTTCAAGGGAAAACTTTATTGGTGGTGTTATTGAGATCTTATCATCAGTTCCTGAAGCTCTTACGTTTGTCTGTTTTTTTGTTTTAGTAACATTGATACCAATATCATCCTGACGAGTATTTTCACCTATTACTTGACCAGCATAAATATCTTCTCCCGGATAAATAAAGAATTTACCTCTATCCTGAAGTTTATCGATTGAATATGGAATAGCAACACCTTTTTCAATAGAAATAAGCGAACCATTTCTTCTAATGCCTAAATCTCCACGCCATGGTTCGAATGCTTTAAATCTGTGCGCAATTACAGCTTCTCCTTCTGTTGAGGTTAAAAGGATATTTCTAATTCCAATTAAACCTCTAGATGGAATATAGAATTCAAGATTAGCTCTATCATCTTTTACTTCGATATTTAGAATTTCACCTTTACGTTGAGTTACAACTTCAATTACTTTTCCTGAGAAATTATCAGGAACTTGAACAGTAAGGAATTCAATTGGTTCACAATCAACGCCATCAATTTTCTTTATAATAACCTGAGGCTGACCAAGTTGTAGTTCAAAGCCTTCTCGGCGCATAGTCTCCACCAAAATAGAAAGATGCAATATTCCACGACCAAAGACAGTAAATTTGTCTGCAGAATTAGTTTCCTGAACTTTTAACGCAAGATTTTTTTCAATCTCTTTAAATAGTCTATCGCGCAATTGGCGAGAAGTTACATATTTACCATCTCTACCAAAAAATGGAGAATCGTTACTTGCAAAGAGCATGCTCATTGTAGGCTCATCAACTTTAATTGGGCTTAATGCTTCTGGAATTAGGAAATCGCAAACTGTATCGCCAATGTCAAATGCATCGATACCTAGAATAGCACAAATTTCACCTGCAGAAACGGGTAGTTTTGTTTTTTGCTTAGCTAAACCTTCGAACAAGTATAATTCTTTAACAGGTGCTTTGGTTATACTTCCATCTGCTTTAACAATCGATATTTGATTTCCCGCCTGAATTTGGCCTCTAGTAATTTTACCAATTGCAATACGACCGGTATACGAAGAATAATCAAGACTGGTAATACGCATTTGTAAAGTACCTTCAGGATATTCTTTTGGTTTAATTGTATCAAGAATCACATCAAGCAAATAGCTTACATCTGTAGTTGGTTTGTCAAATTCAGGTCCCATCCATGCTTGTTTAGCAGAGCCAAAAACTGTTGGAAAATCAAGTTGATCCTCTGTTGCGTCGAGACTAAACATTAGATCAAATGCTTTTTCCTGTGCAAGTTCAGGATTACAATTTGGCTTATCAACTTTATTGATAACAACAATAGGTTTTAAGCCTAATTCGATGGCCTTTTGTAAAACAAATCTCGTCTGTGGCATTGGTCCTTCAAAAGCATCAACAATTAAAAGAACACCATCTGCCATATTTAGTACGCGCTCCACTTCTCCACCAAAATCAGAGTGACCGGGAGTGTCAATTATATTAATTTTTATATCTTTATATCTAACAGAAACATTTTTAGAAAGTATAGTAATTCCCCTCTCCCTCTCTAAATCGTTACTATCAAGGATTAATTCACCTGGATTTTGATTATCTCTAAACATATTAACCTGATGAAGAATTCTATCAACAAGTGTTGTTTTACCGTGATCAACGTGTGCAATAATTGCAATATTTCTAATATCTTCCATCGCTATTTTTTCAGGCTGCAAAAGTAATAAAGTTTTGCTGACAAAAGCATGATAATATCATGTATTATAAAAGAATAGAAAATAAAATGGTTCGATTACACATTCTAGGCATTTTTAAATGTTCGATGTAATAACATCACTGATAATTTGAGTTTTAAAAAAAATATTAGTTGGGATTCCAACTAATTAATTTACTTTTGCATTATGGAAAACAAATTAGATAGAATTCCTCAATCAACAGGTAAGTTAATCGGTGGATTGTCACGAGCAGCATTAATATATTTTCAGAATAGTTTTAAAGAATATTCAATAGGTCATGCTCAAGTCCGAACTTTACACCACATAGTTAAAAATCAAGGCATTACACAAGTACAATTGGCAGAACATATGAATCTTGATAAATCCTCAATTACATCCCAATTAAGTATTTTAGAAAGAAACGGATATATTAAGAGAACAATTTCTGAATTTGATGCAAGGACTCATAATATATTTATTACTGATAAGACGAGAGAGATAATTGGGCCATTAAAAGAAATATTTGCCTCTTGGACAAATACTCTTTTAGAAGATTTTAGTGATAGTGAAAGAGAACTGGTATTTGTGCTTCTTGAAAAGATGAATAAAAATGTACAGAGCAATTTACAAGAAATAAAGCAATA
>CAZUQY010000177.1:0-6336 GCA_964622935.1 uncultured Bacteroidales bacterium
AGAATAAAATTAAAGAGACTTTATCCGTCAATTAACGATTAACTTAACACTAGATATTCCTTTGTAACAGTGATTTTTATGTTGCAAAAGAAAAATAATTAGACAAAACCAATTAAACAGAACCCTGAAATTATTGTTAGGTTCTTTACAGAATTAAGCCAATCACAGTTGAAGTATTGCTCAATTAAACCATCGAAAATTAAGAAATTACAAAGTATAAAACCATAAGTTGGCAAGATATTATGCTAGTATTATTAGTGTTTTAAATATTGTTTTGGAATAATGATTATCTTATCTTTTGATAAATATTTATTATATTTGAGTTGTAATTATTCTAAACCGTCAAACTATGAAAAACGCTGAAAATCTTGATGCAAAAGAATTATTAGAAGTCCCCTTAGTTTATCTCAGTATGATTATAATCCAGCAGGGTATGCTTGTTTTATAAAAGAGGATTATAAATGTGCCATAGAAGATTTTACAAAAGCTATTGAAATATCCCCTTATTATGAAGAGGCTTATTATAGTAGGGCCATGACCTATATGGCAATACAGGACTATTCTGTTTTTATTACTCGTTTTTCTGAAATAAGAGACTGGTATGCGACACAAAAGGATGCTGATATTGAATTGGGAGAAGTGTACTCTTATTGTGGTGTAGCAAAAGCCTTAGTAGAAAAAATTGATTATTGTGATGACTTGCGTAAAGCGGTTGGATTGGGTTATAAGAGTGCGCAAAAGTTGATTGATGAAAATTGTAAGTAGTTAGTGGCGTCCTTTTTATCTTATCTAAATGATTTCTTCATATCTTCAACATCGTTTTGAGAGAATGACTGGTTTACAGTATTAATCATTGTGTTCATCTCTGTTATTGTTGGCTATTTAATTCTTAGGTTTTATCCGCACTAATAAAACTTTTTTGTAACTTTGTCGTTATTACAATAAAACATTACAACTATGGCAACACTGATTATTGAATACGACGCACGCAATAAATTTGCTAAAAAAACTATAGATTATATTCTATCCTTAGGACTATTTAAGGTAAAGAATAAAATATCTGGAGTTGATGAAGCTTTACTCGATGTTGAAGAGGGGAGGGTTTATAAAGCCAAAAATACCGACGACATGTTTAAAAAAATACTTGGTTAATGTATAAAATAAGTTATACCAAGAAATTTGAAAAGTCCTTGAAGCTTTGTCAAAAAAGAGGATTAAATATTGACCTTGCAAAATCTGCAATTAAAATTCTTGAAAAGATGGCAAATTACCAGCCATATATAAACCACATAAATTGATTGGCAATTATGCTGGTTTATGGGAATGCCATATTAAGCCTGATTGGTTGCTAATCTGGAGCCAAAACGATACAGAGCTTATGCTTATAATGACTGATACCGGAACCCACTCCGATTTATTTTAATCCTTTTTTAAGTTTTTTTAACGAAAAGATATCTTTATATCCAAAAGGTAGTAATCTTTTGTTCTCTGTTATAATCCTAAAATGTTTAACCCAACTTGCAGCTAATCCGAATAAAACAGTTGCTGTTTAATAACTTGTCAAGGTAAAGCACAGAACCACTATGCTAATACCGATAAATTTTGCAAATGTTTTCATAATATTTCAATTATAGTTAACTATTCTATTTTCTTTTTCCTTTTTGGTCTGCCGAACCTTTCAAGAGTTGTCTGTTTGTCAAGTTGCAGAAAGTGTCCGACAGTATAATTTTATTTTTCAAAAGTAATCTCCTCCCAGTATTCAAAAAACACACCTTCAACGCTGTTTTTGTAAGTATTCCATCTTTCTCTCAGTTGATCAATTTTTTCGGATTTAGAGAGAAAGCATATAATTCTGATATTTTTTAAGAAAATCGACACTTATATTTGAGAATAACAGTTTTGGATTGCCGGAAAACTTCAATATCGAATTTAAGCTGTCAGTATATGAATTGGCTGTACCAATTTTTCCTTCAATTCTTAAATTCCTAATATATGTATCAAATGCACATTTTACTTCATTCCAATCGCTTTGTTTACCTGAAAATCTAAATGCAAATTGATCAAATGAGAATTCATCCATTGCAAGAATTATATCATAAACATTTTTTATTTTTTTTAATAAAATTATTGAATTCTCATCATTTTTCTTTTTCCCTTCTGCAATTTTATTAAAATCCTCTTTAGTCAAGCTTATTTTAGTTGCATATTGCTTATAATGTAAATTGTGTATAATTCTAATTCTGACAGGAAATGTGCCGTCCACATTAGGTTTATAGCGATCCAGAATTGCACCTAAAGAAACTCCTTTACATTTTAGCAGTTCATCATTTTGTTCAGGATGTCTTATTTTTAAGCCTTGATATTTTTTCCCCATAACAATAATTTTATTCAAATATATTTGTGAGTTTTAAACTTCACAAATAATATCACAAATATACAATAATTAGCATTGATAACAAAAACGAACTAAAAATAATATAAATGTTCTTATAGCTGCATTATATCAATCAAAACACCCACAAAATATAATCATAAATAATTAAAAATAAGTATCATCACCTGACTGTTAATCAGGGGGTCCTAGGTTCAAGTCCTAGAGAGGGAGCAAAAACAGTCCGAAATTTCGGACTGTTTTTTTTGAGTCAAATCTAAAAAATGATAAATAAGTTATAATTTATCTCGTAAATTTATATCTGAACTCAAAATCTCTCCAAAACAATTTTTTTATAAAAACTATAATTGACTGCATTGTTTCCTGCAGTGAAAACTTCCCAATTCTTTTTTAACCCGGAAATGGTTTTTGCTTTTGTAACTACATCAGGAATTTTAGTTGTCGAAAACAAGATAAGCAACGCACACTCCTCAACATCTCTTGCATCATCAATTATTATCGGATAACCATATAAACTCTGCCTGCTTTTCTTATCAATTATATAATCCTTTGGAATCCCCAACGGAAACTCATACACAGTGTCTTTCAGAAAAATCTGAGTAGTTTGTTGTTTTAATTGAAAAGAAAAGTCCGGATACCAATTTGTAATATTATCATCAACGGAATTGTTTACCAGAAAAATGTTTAAATACCCATCATAACTCAACAAAATCTTAAAACTTACAAAATTCGGACTCCGATATGACTCATGAATCGATTTAACAATTATTGCCGAATCATTTAACGGGAAAAGCAGTTCCCAAACTTCTTTGCATCCATTTGAATTATCCTCTAGTTCTGCATATAACAATTTTGCCTCATTATCAAAGTCTTTAATCTTTTTTAGTAATTTCAACCCGGAGGCATATTTGATTTTAGCAGCATCACAATCTCCTTCTGATTTATAGATATTTCCTTCAGCAAAGAACCGTCGTCCTTGAATAATAGTTGAGTCTTTTTCAGACTTTATTCTGTCTATTTCTTCTTGTTCAACCCGAATTAAAACATATACAAAAATTAAATTGTTCGGTTTTAATAAAGTTGTGTCCTTTATTATGCTAAACGTCAGGTTTTCAATTGGATAATAGTGTTGTTTTGATGAATAATTACCTAAATTCACAACTTCGACACTAGAGTCCCCAAGTTTTTCATATACACTAAGAATATTTTGGCTCTCAATTGAAATACCAAAGTGTTTCATAATAAAATCATTAATAGCACCGGTCTTTGCCTTATTATAGGCAAGGGCATAAGACGTGTCTGACCCCTCTCCCACATAACAATCTGTGCAATCCTTCCAATATCTCATGAACTCTTTTGAATAATCGTTTTGGCAGATAGTTATACCAGAAAACACTAAGACAAATAAATTTATTGACAGAACTGATACTATTCTTTTTTCCATATAAAGAAATTATTTATAATTTATTAATACTTTGTCAAGTATTTTATTTTCCGGCAGATTTTCCGGGAACACATCAGGAACCTGATGCCACAACGGATTTACCTTTGAAACTGCAACAATAATATCTTCCCTCATTTCCTCAAACAACTGCCTGATAGTCAAAGAATCAAAATTTCGGTTATCATAGATTGTCCGGCAAAAATAATATGTAAAAAAGCTTAAGTCCTTGTCTTTGTAGTAATATGACTTTCCGCCGATATTAGCATGAATTGTCACGACTTTGTCGCATAGATATTTTGGATTAACCTGATAGTTATCAAATGAGGATGCTTTAGATCCCTCCGGGTTAGAATCACAAACATCCAAAAGCAGTAAACCCATGTCAATTTTTGATTCAATTCTGGACAAAGCTGAGTAAACAGAATCTATTGAAATACCGTCACCATTATATTCAGCATCTACTCCCAAAATAACAGGAGGAGTATTACTATCAGCCGAACTATGAGCTGAAATATAGATAACGACATTTTTCGTACCCGTACCAATATAATCGGGAAGTTTCCTGCTGAATAAATTCTTTAGTTGAGTAGTATTCAGGTTGTTGAATATCAGAACTCTTTTTAATCCCAGTGTTTTTTCAAAATAATTTTTCATCAGGCTCAAATCCCTCTCTCCCGATGGTAAATCAGATTCGTAGTCATAATTAGTATTCGAGATTATTATCCCAATGGAATTTTCATCATTAAGCCCATAAGGTATATTTTCATAATATTCAATGGTGTCAACCGAATTGGGAGATTTAATTAAAACTTCCGGAATTTTTACAGTAATTTTTATAGAAAGCTTTCGGTAAGCATCTCCCATTTCCTTGTATTCTAAAGTTCTTAGAGAATAGAATATTCTTCCCGATGACTCAAATGGCAACTCACTTATATAAGAGATAAAATAGTCTTTTGCTCCGTAAGCCCTAATATAAGCAAGAATATCATTATTGTTAAAAACAACATTCTTCTTCAGATCCTTAGCTCTGAATTTCTTGCCGATATCAATATCGCTATTCAATTCTATTTTTTCATATGGACCACTTATGTCATCGCCGTACTCACCCAAATATCTTTGATTTGGTCTAGGCTTATCTGCAGTGGCTAAAATAGAAACATCTATTCTGTCTGATTTGCCTAAATATTCACGAATTTTATCATTTTTAACAATACTTGTATGAATCGCCTGAAGAAGTAATTGTACATTCGTAGCCTCCTCATAAAGATAGCTACCACTAGGATAATTACCAATAATCTCTTTATCAATCAATGCAATATTTCTTAAAATTGTGTCAATATCCCACGTGATTACAAGTATTTTTTCAGGTTTTCCAATTTCATTCACTGTATCAATAATTATTGCCTCTGCTTTCACATTAGGAGTACTGTCAGTATTTAATAATTCATTGGTTTTTCTAAGATCCTCATTTATCTTTGATATTTCATTTTTCTGTACAACTTCTTTATTTCTTTGATAAATCTCCGACTTTGGTTTCAAAGATTTGGAATATATCTTGTTTAGCGAGTCGAGAACCTGAATTTCAGGCAAATATATCACATCTCCGTTTTCTTTCCAGATTCCACTTCTTATTATTCCTAAATCCTCACAATAATAAACACCTAAGCCAAAAAACTTACAATCTTTCCACTCTCCATAGTATAAATTATCTGTGCCGGAATAAGGCCAAACAATTTCACATTTCTCATCTTTAACTGCTTTACCTGATTCTGCATTAATGTTTTTATTAACCTTTAAAACGATCTCTCCATATCCATTAAATTTACTGGCAATATAATTGCCTCGATACTCACTTCCTGCGTAACGTCCGGCATTCCATGAATAAGTTCCATACCCGTTTATTTTACTGTTTTCATCGTAATCACCGTCCTCTTCATCACCATTCGGATAAATAATTTTTCCTTCGCCGTTAATCGTTCCGTTTTTAAATTTGCCTTGTATTATTGTCCCGTCATCCTGTTTCATAATGGCATCTCCTGAGTTATCATCTGAAATTCCATTTTTAAGTTTTCCATCATAATACGATTTGCAAGTTTCTTTAGAATCTCCATCCCATAAATATATTCCATCTACAGGGCGACCCTTTTCCATTTCTCCATCAAAAACATGTTGACATTTTCCTTTATCACCAAAAGTCATTCTTGAATGGCCATTGTAACAGTCGCCAATTTTACATTTGCAAATTTCCTTTGTTGTCCATGTAATCAGACCAAAAATACTTTTCGATGCTTTCTCGTCAATTACTCTGTTTGATTCTTGAGCATGTGAAAAATTTGTAATTCCAATTAAGGAATAAAATAAAATAACAAATTTTAATAGGGTATTAAACCTATGAGTAATGCTGTTTTTCATATATTCTATTTTTTCAGATTTAGCCAGAGAACAAATTAAAAAAACCGCTCAACCAGATCATTCTAAAGTTTATATATTACATAATAAA
>CAZUQY010000177.1:6346-6672 GCA_964622935.1 uncultured Bacteroidales bacterium
ATGCTGTTTTTCATATATTCTATTTTTTAAATTACACATTTTGTTACTTTTCATAAAATGATTAAAATTTTTTGTCCTGTACTAAGATTTTTTCTAAATTGTTATTTGTTATTTTTAATTTAATTGCAGATCTTTCACCTTCTTTTTTTTGCTCATACATTTCTATTTCAAATTTTAATTCTTTTAAATAATTAAATACAGAATTTAGAAATATTTCAGTTTCTGCTTTATTTTCAGTGAACTCTGGCATTGGCATATTAATATTATCAATTCTAAGATAAACAAGAAAAACACTATCAACTTTGTTATTATTATCGGTAACTAAT
>CAZUQY010000178.1:0-6560 GCA_964622935.1 uncultured Bacteroidales bacterium
ACAAAAAAAATAATTAGTTTAAAGTATATTGTAAATTATTTATTAAGATAAAATTGTGTATAATACCTTGTTGTATCAACAAAAACAGTATTGTAAAATTAGGCTTTTGTTGAGATTGGGGATAATCAAATTATAAACTGTTAGATATCAGAAATTTAATTGTTTTTTCGATTTTCTTTTCTTAAGTCTTTTCTATATTCCCTATTTAGAATTGCATTGTATTTCTTTCCGAAATGATATGAGATGTATAGATTTAAAAATAAATTATTCTGATGACCAGCCATAATCTCAACAGGATTTAAAAAAGCGTCTAAAATTATACCCGTTTCAAGAATTTTAGTTTTCATAACGTCTTGACTAAAGTCGAATAGAACTCCGAATTTTGAATATATTCCAGGATGGAGTTTTATTTCATTTAATCCATAATTAAAGGGTGCTTTCCCTAATATATCAGTTGGGTTATTTTGAAAATTAATATCTATTTTATAGTATGAAGTGTAAGGAATCAGATAATTATTACTGTATCTGACACTGTCAACAATTTCATAATAAATAGGTTTACTGATTCCCAGAATTACACCAAAAGATCCGCTCAAATGGATTGAGATACTGTTTTTATCTCTTTTTTGGTAAATCATTTTGTTATAGCCGTATCCAAACTTAAGGTTGTGAACTGAATTAGTTTTCCCAAAGACAAATTTGCTCATTGAATTGGGATCAAAATAAGGATTTATGACTTTTATTTCTTTCGGGCTTTTTTGATAGTTATATTCTGCTTCAATAAAGTTTCTTAATCGAAAATTTATCCGATGTGAAAAATTATAATATAAACCATAACCATTGGAATTTAATTTAAAGCCATAACAATTTAGATTATAATTGTCGGGCTCACGAGATGTTTGGAGTTCGCCTTGAGAAAAAACGACAAGTCCACACATCAAAAAAAATAGTAGTAATAATATTTTAATTTGATAAAACATAATTACTACAAAATTATTAAAAAACTTTTAATAATAAGATATGTAAGTATAAAATTATACTCTTACTCCGCGTTGAGCTTTTTGAGCTTTACTGTAAGCAGGACAATCATCAGTTGTTTTACATGAAAGCATTCCAATTGCAATCAGAGCAAAAAAGGCTAAAATAACAAGTACTCTTTTCATAGATATAGTTTTTAATAGTTACAAAACTATTTAATATTTTTTATTCAGCTTCAAATATCATGCGAGAGTTATTAACAATCGCGGGTTAATTTATGTGAAAGGCAAAAAAAATGAGAGCAATTGCTCTCATTTTTACTAATATTTGGATTTGATTATTGTTTAATCAGTTTTAATGTTTTGATTTGATCTTCAGCAGTAATTTTTACAAAATACATACCTGCAGGGTATTTAGAGATGTCAATTGAATTTAGTTTACTTGTTAGAATAAGTTTACCAATATTATCATAAACTCTAACTAAGTCGATATTTGAACCGCTAACCTTGAAGATTCCATTTGTTGGGTTAGGAGTGATGTTAATGCTTTCAGTTAAGTTTTGACCAACAGCACTTCCTTCTGTTATGGTAACAACAATATCATCTGAATCTACACATCCATGAATGTTTGTAACAGTTACTGAATATGTGTAACTTCCTAATGGAATAGTTGATGCATCACGTACTATATGTGAAGTAGTTTCACCTGTTGACCATTCGTATTCTACTTCACCAGCATCAACGCCAAGTACAAAGTTAACATTATTGAAAACAGTTACATCATCACCAAGATCAACATTAGGAAGAGCAAAAACTGTAACTTCTAGAGAGTCTGTATTCTGACAACCATTACCATCAGTAATTGTACAACTGTATAGTCCTGATGTGTCAACAATAATATCTTGAGTAAGTTCTTCAGTTGACCACGCCCAGCTATATGCTGAAGGAGCATGCAAAGTAGTCTCAGTATCTGCACAGAATTCTTTATCATTTCCTAGGTCAATTGAAGGTACTGCATGAAAATTGATATAAACACTATCGTCATTTTCGCAGCCATATTCATTAGTTACAGTAACATTATACCAATCTTGTTCAGTAACTTCGATTGATGAGTTTGTTTCATGAGTACTCCAAATCCATGTTGTTCCAACTTCAGGATCTAGTACAACAATAAGTCCATCACATGAGTGAATTGTGTCAGATGGGTTTAATTGAACAATAAGTTCATCTCCAAATTCAACAATAAGCTCATCGTATCTTTCGCAACCATATTCGTTGATTAAAGTTAGTCCATAAGTTCCATCTAGTGTAACTTCTATACTTGCGCTTGTTTCCATTGTAGTCCATTCGAAATCAACATCTTCAATTTCAGGAGCATCAATTGTTATACTTAAATCACATGCAAAAATGTCTTCGCCTAAGTCAAATTCTTCAGGTAAATCAACAGCTTGAACATAAGTAGAGTCGTTTCCAGTACATGTTGCTGTTGTAACTGTTAGGTAGTACCAACCTTCTTCAGTTATTTCAATTTCTTGTGTATCTTCACCTTCTCCCCATTCGTATGTGTCAGATTCTGGAGCTTCTAATACTAAACTTTCGCCACATAGATAAACAGTATCTTCAAAAGCTATTACTATTTCTTCGAAGAAAACTACTTCAGATTCTGCCATTGCAGTACAACCGTTATCGTCAGTTACAGAAACAGAATATGTTCCGTCAGTTGTAACCTCATACACCTCTTCATCAAAAGCATCTTGCCATTCGTAACTTGTGAATACGCCTGGATCTAATTCGACAGTTGTTCCGTCGCAAGCACTAACTTCGGCTTCGAGTACTGGGTTAACTTCAGCAATAGTAATTGTTGTAATATCTGTGTCAAGTTCATCTGTTCCAGCAACTAGGTGACAGTAATATTCACCAGCATCGTCGACAACTAAAGTGTTTGTTGTTTCGCCGTCAATTATTTCTGAATTGTAATACCATTGATAAGTTAATGTTTCACCATTGTTTGGAACTGCATCAACAGAGAGAGTTGTAAAGTCATAGTCGCAGATAATTTCTGATTGTGGTTGAGTATTAATAATAATAGGTTCAATATCTTCAAGAACAATATTAGCAGAAACAGCTTGAGCAGGCATTTCGAAAGTGTATTCTTCGCCAGCAGTAATTAATGTTGTTGAAATAACAGATAAATCAGCTGCCTCAACTTCTATTGAAAGGAACTGTTTTCCGACTTCGATATCAGCAATTGTAACTGTAACAATTGCTGATTCTTCAGCTTCTGTCAAAGGTGCCGTTGTAACGGTTGCGGTTCCTCCAGTAACCGAAGTTGCAATTGCATAAGTGACAACAGGAATATCTTCAAGAACAATATTAACAGAAACAGCTTGAGCAGGCATTTCGAAAGTGTATTCTTCGCCAACAGTAATTAAATTTGTTGAAATAACAGATAAATCAGCTGCCTCAACTTCTATTGAAAGGAACTGTTTTCCGACTTCGATATCAGCAATTGTAACTGTAATAATTGCTGATTCTTCAGCTTCTGTTACAGGAACTGTTGAAACAGTTGCGGTTCCACCAGTAACCGAAGTTGTAATGTCAAAAAATGGCTGTCCGTATGTTTCAACAAATAGGAAACACAAGAATAATGTTAGCGTTAATTGTAAAGCTTTTTTCATAATTAAGAATATTAATTTGATTTAACGTATTAAATATAACAACTACAAAAATAAAAATTTTGTTTGAATAAAACGTAAAAAAAAGAATTAAAATATGTTTTTTGTTAAAATATTATAAAATAATTTTACATTTGTGAGAATTAAAAATAATTAAAATAAAATTATTATTATGGTAGAAAAAATTCAACAAACCCTTAGAGACAAGAAGGGGGCAAGATGGGCCGCATTAGGTATAGTGTCAATCATTATGTTTGCAGGATATTTCTTGACAGATGTTATGTCTCCACTGAAACCAATGCTAGAAACAGAATTTGGTTGGTCAAGTACAAACTATGGTATTTTCACAAGTGCTTATGGTTGGTTAAATGTATTTTTATTGATGCTAATTATTGGTGGAATTATTCTTGATAAAATGGGAGTAAGGTTCACTGTAATAATGGCTGCCGCAGTAATGGTTTTGGGAGCTAGTATTAAATATTGGGCAATTTCAACTCCATCATTATCAGCTGAAACTGTTTTTGGTATTCATGGTCAAGTTTTCTATGCTGCAATAGGATTTGCAATTTTTGGCGTGGGTGTTGAAATTGCTGGTATTACAGTATCTAAAATTATCGTTAAATGGTTTAAAGGATATGAAATGGCATTTGCTATGGGTATGCAAATGGCTGTTGCACGTATGGGGACTCTGCTAGCTATGGCTGCTCCAGTTCCAATTGCAATGTATTTTGCAACAAAAAGCATGGTCACTGGTAGTGATGGCACACTAGTTGAAAAAGTAGAACCTATGATTTCTGCACCAATTGCTTTTGCTTTAATACTCTTAGTAATTGGTCTTCTTACATTATTTATTTATGTATCTATGGATAAAAAATTAGAGAAGTCTGTAGCAGCTAGTGGTAATGTTGAAGAAGAAGAGAAATTTAAAATTTCTGATATATTTAAAATAATTTCAAATAAAGGTTTTTGGTTAATTGCTGTTCTATGTGTATTGTTTTATTCATCGGTATTCCCTTTTATAAAATATGCGGCTGATTTAATGGTTAATAAATATGGTGTAAGTCAAGAATTAGCTGGATTGATTCCTAGTTTATTGCCTCTTGGAACATTGTTTTTAACTCCAATATTTGGTAGTATTTATGATAAAAAAGGTAAAGGTGCTACTATTATGATTATAGGAGCTACTTTAATTGTTTTTGTTCATGGAGTATTCTCTTTACCAATATTAAATTTCTGGGGTGTTGCCGTTGCTCTTGTTGTTATTCTAGGAGTTGCTTTATCTTTAGTTCCTTCAGCAATGTGGCCATCTGTTCCAAAAATTATTCCTGAGAATCAATTAGGAACAGCATTCTCTTTGATATTTTGGATTCAAAATTGGGGTTTAATGGGTGTTCCTTTATTAATAGGATATGTTTTAGATAAATCAAATCCTGAAGTCTTAGCTGCAAAAGCTCAAGTAGCTGCTGGTGTTGAAGGTGTGGTTGTTCCGGTTTATGACTATACAAATCCAATGTTAATCTTTACTTTATTTGGGGTTCTTGCAATTTTTGTTGCATTTATGCTGAAACGTGAAGATAAGAAAAAAGGATATGGACTTCAGTTACCAAATATTAAAGCAATTGTTGAAGAAGTTATAGTTGAAAAAACAGAAGATTAATAACTACTATATAATTTATTCCTTAAAAGCTCTCGATAAAATCGGGGGCTTTTTTGTTTTTTTATAACAAAAGATTAAATTTGAGAAATATTATAATTCAAAAATTATGAAAAGATTATTATTGTTGATGTTGTTATGTGTATTGGTGGTGACTGGGCTGTATTCACAATCTATTCTGTGGAAAGTAAGTGGTAAGAAAATAAAATCTCCAGCTTATTTATATGGTACAATTCATATTCAAGATAAAAGAGTTTTTGCTTTTGACGAAACTGTAATAAATGCATTTGAATCATGTGATGCTTTTGCAATGGAGATATTGATGGATGAGATTGATCCCGATGATGTGAAAGAAGCAATGTTTATGAAAAAGCATACAATTGATGAGTATTTAACTAAAGAAGAGTATTATATTTTAGATAGTATTGTGAAGGAAGAAACTGGAAGCGGAATGTTTTTGTACAATAAGATGAAGCCTTTTTTCTTATCGAGTCAATTAATGCAGATGAATATGGAACAAGACATGGAAATGGCTTTGGATTTATATTTCCTTAATATGGCAAGAGAGGCCGGAAAATCATGTTATGGAGTAGAAAAATTTATGGATCAGATAGATGCTATAAATGCGATTAGTATTGAAGATCAAGTTGATATGTTGTATGAAGGATTAACAGATACTAGTAATATCAATAGTGATGCTCAATTTGATGAACTACTTGAATCATATTTGAGTTTTAACTCCGAAGAAATATTTAATCTTAGTAATGATACTGCCTTGCCAAAAGAATTTAATAAAGCATTTTTAGTTGATAGAAATAAAGGCATGGCTAAGCATTTTGTGAAAATAGCAAAGAAGCAATCATTGTTTTGTGCAGTTGGAGCTGCTCATTTACCTGGAGAGAAAGGTGTGATAGAGCTACTAAGAAAGAAGGGATACACTGTTGAACCCGTAATTTTTAATTGGACAATTGAGGAATAGTTTAAGTTATTAGATATTTATAATAATATTTAAACAATTGTAAAATGAAAAAAAAAGTAATATTACTGTTAATTGTTTTATCAGAAATTATTTATGTAAATGCTCAGATAAATCCTAATCTTGTTTTTAAATATATTGATGAAGATTCTACTCCCAGTGGTTATTATCAGGATGAGTTAATCTCAAATGCTTCAGATGGAGTTTGGCCCGGTCTTGGTATAAAAAAAACTAAACTAAAATTCTATTATAATTATATTGCTCCTGATAGATATATG
>CAZUQY010000179.1:0-6534 GCA_964622935.1 uncultured Bacteroidales bacterium
TATGGTATGTGGGTTAAAGAAAACAACAACAAAACAAATCTTATAATAATAGGTAGAGATGCACGTCCATCGGGTAAGATTGTAGAGAACATCGTAGTTTCTGTACTTTCTTCGATGGGTTTTAATATTTTAAACCTGGGATTAGCGACAACACCAACAACAGAATTTGCTGTAATTAAAGAAAAGGCATCAGGAGGGATAATTATTACTGCAAGCCATAATCCAAAAAACTGGAATGCTCTAAAACTACTTAACTCGAAAGGGGAATTTTTAGATGCTGCTGACGGAGCTAGAATTCTTGAACTTTCTGAAATAGGAGATCCTGAATTTTGCGAAGTTGAAAATCTTGGAAAAATAAAGTTTGCAAGAGATTACGAAAACCATCATATAAATGCGGTTAAAGAATTACCCTTAGTAAACCGCGAATTAATTAAAGAATCGAATTTCAAGGTTGCAATAGACTGTGTTAACTCCGTTGGAGGATTTGCAATTCCAAAATTACTTAAAAGCCTTGGAGTTGATAATATAGAAATGTTGTATTGTACTCCGGATGGTAATTTTCCACATAACCCGGAGCCTCTTCCTGAAAATCTCACAGAAATTGCACAATTAATAAAAGACAAAGGTGCTGATGTAGGTTTTGTAGTTGATCCTGACGTTGACAGACTTGCAATTATTTGCGAGGATGGTAGCATGTTTGGAGAAGAATATACTCTTGTTGCTGTTGCTGATTACGTTTTATCAAAAACACCAGGTAATACCGTATCAAACTTATCCTCAACAAGAGCTCTTAGAAATATCACTGAAAAACATGGACAATCCTATTCTTCATCTGCTGTTGGCGAGGTCAATGTTGTATCAAAAATGAAAGAAACTAATGCTATAATTGGTGGTGAAGGTAACGGAGGAGTAATTTATCCGGAATCGCACTATGGCAGAGACGCCCTTGTTGGAATAGCATTATTTTTAAGTATGATGGCTGAAAGAAAACAAAAAGTGTCTCAAATAAAGAAAGAATTCCCTCAATACTTTATTTCGAAAAACAAAATCAAACTTGACGAAAGTATTGATGTAGATAAAATTCTTCTTAAGCTTCAAAAAAAGTATAAAGATAATCCTATACACACAATTGATGGATTGAAAATTGAATTCCCAGAAACTAAAGAATGGGTCCATCTAAGAAAATCAAACACAGAACCAATAATCAGAATTTATTCTGAAAGCACAGATATGAAAAATGCCGAAAAGTTAGCGAAAGAGATTATCAACGAGATTGAAAAAATAATATAATTAACTCAATGGAATTAATGAAACTTCTTTGTTTGTTACTTCAAAGGAGTAAGTTTCTCCTAAAATAAAAGGTTGATTATTTGAAATATGTCCTGCCGGAAAATTAAAACAAACAGGAAAGTTATAATCTTGCACATGCTCCAGAATAATTTCATATGCCGTTTTTCCAAATGGATTGTCATGATCTTTCATATCTGTAAACCCTCCTACTACAATACCTTTAAGTTTTGCAAGCTTTCCAGATAATTTAAGATTAATCATTATTCTATCAAGATGATAAAGATATTCATTCAAATCTTCAATAAAAAGGATTTTACCCTCAGTATTAATTTCATAATTAGTACTTTGAAGACTATAAATTATTGAAAGGTTTCCCCCCACCAATATACCCGTTTCTTTACCGATCCTATTGTACTTATGCAATTCAATCACATACTCATTTTGCACTCCTTTCAATAGATCAATCAAATTTTGCACAGATTCTAAATCCTCTTTAAAGGTGAATGCTTGGGTCATAGGCCCATGAATCGTCATTAAACCAAGCTCGTTTGCTACAAGATGAAGATTAGTAATGTCGCTAAAACCCACTATCCATTTAGGGTTAGCTATAAACTTTGTAAAATCGAGTTTGTCTAATATTCTCCCTGCGCCATAACCACCTCTTGAACAAATAATTGCTTTCGCTGAGTCATCGTCAAGAGCTTCCTGAAGTTCTTTTAATCTAACCGTATCTTCTGCAGAATAATTAAAATGTCTTGAAGCGCAATTTTTGCTCAATTCTACAATGAAACCATTGGTCTCTAAAATCTTTGCGGCTTGATTAACACTTTCCTTTGTTACCCTTCCTGCAGGACTTGGAATAACAATCTTATCTCCATTGATTAAATTATTTGGTTTAATAATCCTCATCTTAAATTTTTATTTACAAAGGTATAATTTCATTTAAATTTAGGTCACAATTACAATATTACCATAAAGCTATTAAGAATATTCAAATTTCATGTGTCTTATAACAAATATTTTATATTTTTGCATTTATAATTTATAAATTAAAATTTAATAAAAATGAAAACAAGAGTTTTATTATTCTCATTATTAGCTGTTTTTGCTATCGGTTTTGCTAGTTGTAGTTCAGTAAACAAAACAATGAAAAGTCCTAACAATTATGTTGAATTCGAAAAAGCTGATTTCAATTTCTCAGAACAAGTTATTGGTGTAGGAGCTCAAACTAGAATATTAGGAATTGATTGGGCACATTTATTTTCTAGCGAAGACGGAGTTATCATGGATGCTAATGCATTTGGAATTCCAATTATTGGTAGCTTACCATTCAAGTCATCTCAATCATTTGCAATTTATGATTTAATGCAAAAGAATCCTGGTTATGATGTAGTTTTCTATCCTCAATACGAGACAAAAACTTCAGGCTTTCCAATTATTTACACAAAATCTATCACAACAGTTACTGCAAGATTAGCAAAAATTAAATAGTGACTTTTAACTTATAGTTTAAAAACCGTCTGAATTTCAGGCGGTTTTTTTGCGTTTTTCACTAATATCCCTCCCTCTCCAAAACATATGGCACCACCGAATAAATGGGATTAACCCTCTAGCTCGAATTGATCAATTAACTAAAGAAAAGAATGTTAAGGAAGTTAAAGAGAGGTTTGGGTATTTGTAAAAAAATAATGATAAAGTTTTTATCCTACTTAGTTTTTTTTTATTCATTATTCGTTGTTCAAAAATTTTCGATAGTTTTTTTCCAATTCATCTAAATTCAATGGTTGGGCAATTATTTTTTTATCTTTATCCAATAAAAACATTACAGGGGTGGCCAAAATATAATAATCGCCAGCTACTTTGCTGCGCACACCTTCTGTGTCATGGAGGTGTTTCCATTCTGTTAGCTCCTTTTTCTTCTGCTCCCAAGCTATAATATCCAAATTCGTATCATCCAAACTAATTGCTATAATTGAGAGTTTTTCATTCACTTTCGTTTGTTGGGACCAAGGGTATATCTTATCTGTCAATTCTGCACAATGGCCGCAATCGGCCGACCAAAAAAAGAGAAGGATATAGTCGGTCTTGAGGGCATAAGCGCTAAGCGCAAAAAGATTGCCTTCTTCGTCTTTGATGCTAATTTCAGGGGCTTTACTTTTAACGTGCAAGGGATTATATAAAATATTTATAATTAAATCTCAAGTCTTTTTTCTATATCGAAAAGGGAGTTTTTACAATAAGTTCTTGTCCTAAACTTAGGTATTCTTGTTATTCGTCTGCTATAATTGTAAAGATTTTTATTCTTTTGTAAGAGTTGTGCTAAAATATTTTACTATTCTTTGGTCCTGTGGCAGGCTAAATATCCATTCTGATATGTCTTTATAAGTGTCTTTACCTGCATAAGGGTATTCTTTTTTTATAAATACCATAATAATCCGATTTATCTGCTGCTCTTTTCCTTCGCAGTCCAGCCGATAAACGGCTTTATAACTCGGGAAAAGAATTGTATCATTTGCTATCAGCAAAAATGATTTTTCTAATTCATTAGGGAAAAGTAAAAACGCATCGGTTTCAGTAAATATCCATGCTTTCATATAGCAATCGGTAGCCGGGATCACACTAAAGTTAAGCGTTGAACCGTCAGAATAAAAAGGCCGAATATCCTCTACTTTTACCTGAAACATCGGGTCTGGGTCGGTATTGTATTTTATTACTGTACAATTTACACTCAAATTTGTAACTATCACATTATTCTCAATTCCAATTGTGATGTCAGTTATTTCAACATTTGAAACTGATCCTTGCATTTGTGTAAAAACATTACTGCTGAATAATTCGACATAATTGTCACCGGCTTCAGCTTTGTCAAGTGCGCTTTGTGTCTGTATATTTTCAGCAATCCCGGCCTTATTCAATGCCATTTTCTTCGCATTTTTGAGAGTATGCCCAGAGCTGCACAAATGTCATAAAAAATACAAGTAAATTAATTCGAAGGATCATAATATTGCAGTTTAATGTATTCATTTCTTTTTGTTAGCAAAGTAGTATTTCTTACTTTCATTTAGATTTTATGTAAAAAGACATAGCCTTAATGTTTACAAATATACAAATTCAATAAATAACTTGCGTAAATACAACAACAAAATACACTTTTTCATATTAGTAAATTAAACATTAAATCTTTAACTATAATAAGCAAAATCAAATTCCTTGTTTTAAAACTGTCAAATTGGACGGTTATTCTACACCAAAATATACAACAATTCACGATATCTTATAAACACATGCATTAATTTTAATTATTGTATGAAAATTACAGCACAGATCAAATCATTACCCATCAGATACTTATGCATTTTTAACCGCTTACAAACGAATGTTAAACGAAAGCAAACACTTAAAAACCGACTAATGTTTTTTTGTCGCCGCATCTTTGCACCAACAATGATTGATACGAAAAGTCAATCGCAAAACAAGATTAACATTTAAAATAAAAATTATGAATTTAAAAAATCGTGTACAATTGATCGGGAATGTGGGTAGCGAACCACAAGTGAGAGAATTTAAAAGTGGAAAGAAAATGGCACGTTTTAGTGTTGCAACAGATGACATTAAGAGAATTGATGGAAAATTTGTAAAGCACACACAGTGGCACAGTGTTACTGTTTGGAATAAATATGCAGACATAGCACAAAATAGAATAACAGTAGGCACTGAAGTAGTAATTGAGGGACGCGTTATTAATAATGAGTACAGCGACAAAAAAGGAAACATGCATAAAGTTTCTGAGATATTAGCAGAAAGCCTTATCTGTAGAAATATAAAACATGCCATTTCCAAAATTGAAAATGATCAAAATCAACAAAGAGCGTAAGTAGAACAGTGGTTTGAAGATATTGGCCTGAATCTATTCGGTTAAACATCTCCAATCTCAAATCAAGTAACCAATTAAAATTTAAATATTATGAACTTAAGAAACAACGTACAATTAATCGGACATTTAGGTAAAGATCCTGAAGTAAAAGAAGTAAACAAAACTAAAGTAGCAAACATCACTGTTGCAGTAAACGAGTATTACAAAACAAAAGACTCCGATGAGTTTACAGAAAAAACAATGTGGTTCAATGTTGTTGCCTGGGGTGGAAATGCTGAAAAAATTGAAAAAAAATGTATCAAAGGCACTGAAGTTGTTATCAGCGGCAAACTTGAAAACAGAACATACGAAGGAAAAGATGGTGTTAAACGCTTCATTACAGAAGTTAAAGTAAACGAAATTATCTGCAGGCCTAAAGCTGCATAGAAGACTGGAGGTCGAAGATGGAAGTCGGAGGGTACAATAAAATTTATGAAATTAACATTATAACTTTTACCTCTGACACCTTCAGTCTCTTTAATAATAATAATCAACTACAAAATCAAAAATCATGAATTTTAAATTCGAAAAACTCGAAATCTGGCAAAAAGCAATGGAAATGGGCGAAGATGTCAATAATTTAGCATATAGCTTCCCTCTTGAAGAAAAATACAATCTAAGTTCACAAATGAGACGAGCAATGGATTCAATTGCGCTGAACATATCAGAAGGTTCAATAGGGCAATCAAATAAAGAACAAAAAAGATTTATTGGATATTCTATCAGATCTCTTGCCGAGGCTGTGACATGCTTATTCAAAGCTAAAAACAGAGGCTATATTGACAATGTCACATTTACAAACCACTATCAAGCATTCTATAATCTAATGAATATGATTGTAGCATATAGAAGAAGCATTAAAAGTTAGTAAATGTATCCTCAGTCTAAACCAAGATTTAACCATTAAAACAAACAAATATGAATTTAAGAAATAGAGTAGTCCTAATAGGTGATGTAGTTTCAGATCCAGTATATCGTGAGTTTAGCACAGGGAAGAAACTTGCAAGATTTTCAGTAAAAACGACAGATGTTTTTAAACGCGACAAGGAAATAGTAAAAGAAACAATGTGGCACAACGTGACTGCATGGGAAGAAGTTTCACTAATCGTAAAAAATAAAATTTATGCAGGTATCGAAGTTGTTGTTGACGGACATCTTGTAAATCGGAAATACACAGATCAGGCTGGAGTGCTTCGTTATATTACAGAAGTTGTTGCTGACACAATCATAACCAAATCAAGTAACCTGAGCAACTCTTTGGAAAAAAGAGCATAATCACAAATCTAGGGAGTGTAATCTGAACTCTGTCCTATTATTTAGTTTTACATTTT
>CAZUQY010000180.1:0-6531 GCA_964622935.1 uncultured Bacteroidales bacterium
GCAAATACTAATAGTAACTTTTTTTAACATATCATTCATTATAATTCGCAGGCATTTTATTTTACAATAAACTTTGCTCTAGAAACATTTTAGATATTTTCTTTTTATCAATTAATATTTCATTAACCTTTTCCCAGTCAATATCAAGACTAATGGCATTTAGTTTATCTTGAATATCAACAGTTGTAGTTATCAACAGTTTTTCCAATTCAAACATTTTCAATATAGAATAGAAACGAGACAATCCTCTTTCGTCATTACCATATACTATAAAAGGTTTGTTAAATAGAATTGCAAAAACAGTTGCATGAAAAGAATCAGTTATTATAAATTTAGAATCATATATCCCTCTTAACCATTTCTCAACCGGAGCAGCGATATCAATGATTTGCGAAGTATTAATTTCATTAGACACTAAGTTTATTTGAAATGGAGTATAGTTAAACTTTGTTGCGACAAAATCAATTATTTGGTTTTTATTTTCATGTTTATCTAAAATATAAACAAATAAATCGCCATCATTTTTTTGTGTGCCGGCATCTTCAAATAGTGACACATAATCTGATTTGTCAAGAAGCATAGTTGGATCAAGAACATGTTCAGCATTCTCATAATTAAAAGTACTTGAGCAGATATCTAACGCATCTTTTTCACGTACAGAAATAGAATTAAATCTTTTAATAAGTTTCGAACATACCTCCTTTTGCTTAGGTGTATAGTCTATTTTATCTGTCCCATAAGATGCTGCATAAGCAATTAGTTTTGTTGATTTTAGTATGAAACCACCAAAATAATCTTCAATATTTGGGACATACCGAGGACGCCAAATTTGATCGCTACCGATTACTATAGCATCAAAATGATATTTTGATATTTTCTTTAACTCCTTTGAAGAATATATTTTAAACGTTCTAGGATTAATATATTCATTTATAAACTCGTTTATATACTGATTGCTAATCTCATTTTTTTGTTTTCGTTTTTTTTCGAGAAAAATTACAACTTGTTTTGATAATACATATTTCTTAATGATCCTTTTAATAAGTACTAACGGATATTTCAATTTAGGGATTCTGTTTTTTTGTCTATCAATTAACCATACTTCATGCCCCATTACCTTTAAGGTCTGCATAAGCGCATATGCTTGCAAAATACCTCCGTAATTATTGCGTAATGGTAAAGTTAAAATCCCTATTTTCATAAGTTCAATTTAATCTTCTTTTGCACAAATATTTAAAATCGATTAATTTACTTTTCTTTTTCCTTTAATTCGACTAAGTATCTCATTTAACAACTTATGTCGCATTTTCTTATCTAATCCAATATAATAAATACTAGCAGTGACACAAATTATTGTTATCATTCCAGATGTTAAGAATCCTAATATTTTACTAGTATCAATAAGATAACTGACTAAAATAGGAATAGGAATAGCACATATTGTAACCCATAAACAAGGAATGTATACATTCATAATCTCCTTCCATGTATAATTTGCTATTTTAATAATTAAAATAGGCTTAACAACCAAAGCCAAAATAACATATGCAATTAGGCTTGCCCAAGATAGAGAAACTGGAGAGTACCCTAGCTTAAAAAGAATATAAACAATGGGGAAAATTAAGAAAACAATAACAGGAGAAATTAACGCATTTTCACGCAATTGTCCTTTAGCATACAGTGCAGTGTAAAATGAAGTGTCAAAAACTTGAAAAAGACTTTGTATCATTATTATTTGGAGAAATATTACAGTGTATTTAGGAACCTCTGTCAACCACAAGTTCAATAACGGTTCTGCTAAAATACAAATTGGCAAACTAAGTAATAGCATTAAATAATAGGAATATTTTGTTGATGAAAGTAACAATTTCTTTGACCCTTCAAGATTCTCTGCTGCATATTGCTTAACTATTTGCGGACTAACTGCTAAACGAAAATTATTTACAAACTGGTTGGCTGCCATATTTACTTGTATAGAAATAGCTCGGGCAGCAACAACTGCAGGAAAAAAGAACATATTTATTAAAATTAATATCCCCTGATTATTTAAAGCTCTAGATGCATTAGAAATCAAACTCCAACCTGAAAAAGAGGCAATAGACTTAAATATTGAACGATCAAAAATAAAGCGATACTTTGTCTCTTTAAAATGTTGCACACAATAGAAGCGATAAAACAACATTATGCATATTTGCACAAAACACAATAATGTGGCATAAAATTTAAGTTTGTCAAAATCACCAACTGTCAATAAATAAACAATGGCCAATTTTGCTGATACTTCAATAATACTCATATACGCATAAATAGCCATTTTCTCATGCGAAATAATACTAGCATTATATGGGACTTGTGTTAATTTAAAAAACACAGTCAAAGCAGATAAGTGAAAAACATATACTGCCGCATTCATACGAGATGGGTCAATTAAAAGCTTATTATACAAGAACCATAAGCCCACGGTTTCTAATAGTAGTACAATAATTAATGCTAAAACAATATTTATCATTAATGTTGTTGAAAATGTATCACGAAGGCGTTTCTCATTACCCGTTCCCAACTCAAAAGTAAGAAAACGTGCAGAACCTGTGCTTAATGCTCCACTAATAAATGATAGCAATCCAACAACACCTCCAACTGCTTGATATATACCATAATCATCAATCCCTAATATTTTTAAAATTACTCGTGAAGTGTATAATGTCACAACCAGAATAATTATCATGCGAAAATACAGATATAATGTATTCTTTGCGATGGTTCTATTATTTGTTTGCTCTATCATTTATTTAAAATATTGCTTTAATTTTCCTTAAAAATCGTCTAAACTGCATTTGAAGTTTTAAAAGAATTTTTACATGATCCTTTTCTCTATTAAAATTTAAGTAATATGTGTACTTATCTTTAAAAGATGCAGTACCTATGTAGTCTTTAAAACCTAAATTCATATCACTAATTGAAAATCCTCTAGATTTTGCATATTTCAAAATAATTCTATCCGTATCAGCATCAAATGCATAATCAATGCCTTTAAGGTAATTGTTTGATTTATAATGAGCTATTGTTTTATCGATGCCTTCTTGAAGACAAATGTTTTGATTAAATGATGGAACAACAGTTTTAATTTTATTATTGCTAGTTATTGCATCAACAGCTCTCCCACCAACAATCTCACCTTTTTTATTTGGCATTTCTTTCGCGTACTCAATACTAGTTAAATCAAATGTTTTAACTGGTATACGCATAGAGTTTGAAATAGCGTCCAATACTTCTAACCATGATGGTGTTTCATCCCCACAAATATTAAATGCTTCTCCATATGCCTTTGAATTTCCTATTAAACCAACTAAACCAACAGCAAAGTCTTCTGTCCGAAATATATTACAACGATTTTTTGCCTGGTCCCATGTGATAATTGGTTTACCGTTTTCAATTCTTTTGATCATTGTTCCATGATAACCATAAGAAGGCATTATCCCATATGGTATTCTGGTATTCCCATATGTTACTGCAGGTCTAATTATTGTGTAATTTTTATTTGCTTCTTTTGCAATCTTTTCAAGGTAATTTTCACATGCTACCTTATCAACACTATAATTCCAAATTTCCATTCCCTTTGGAGCTTCTTCGTCACAGTTACTACATTTCTCATAATTATAAACTGCAGTTGAAGATATAAAAACATATTGTTTTACAAAATCTTTAAATAAGTTAAAACTATATTCTATTTGCTTTTTATTATAACATATAAAATCAATAACTGCGTCAAACATTTCTCCATCAAGCAAGCTTAGGACTTTATTTTTATCATTAATATTTGCAGTAAATACCTTAACCTCATCATTAATTGGGGCAGAAGAATTACCTCTATTAATAATTGTAACAGCAACTCCTTGCTTTATAGCTTCTTTTGTCACTTCACTGCTCAAAACTCCAGTTCCACCAACGATTAGTAGTTTCATTATCTTTTCTTTGTTTTCTAAATTATATCAATGCCACTCTATATTCTCTCTTACAACCTTAGCAGGAACACCAGCTACTATTGTTTTAGGAAGAACATCTTTAATAACAATAGCCCCTGCAGCAATAATAGCTCCGTCACCAATTGTCACCCCTTTAAGTATTGTTGCCCTATTCCCAATCCAAACGTGATTCCCAATTGTTATTGGTTTTGATATCTCAAACCCAGGAACTTCTATTGTGTGTCCATCATAATCACGAATAATAACATCACGTCCTATTGCACAACCTTTACCAATTGTTATTTTAGAAGCACATGTAATCTGTACATTTTCATTTATAAAACCACCTTCTAAAACTAATTCGCCTCCTTCAACCACACGAATATAAGAACCACAGAACATCGAAAAATTACTATTAACGGTCAACTTTGAATTTGGTTCTAAAAGCAGTCTCGTTTCGATATGAGAAGACTTAACTTGTTTAATCCCCATAATGAAATTAGATCTTAATGTTATTCTTGCCGATTTATGAATTGACAATCTACAATATTTTAATGGCCTAAAGCCTATTCGTTTTGAACTCTTAAAATGCCTGGAAAAGAAATTGTAGTAGAAAAACAAAGCCCATGTATGAATTGACAGTCCCATTTTTAAACCTACATGAAAAATATTTTCTAATGACTTAATTCTATTTTTACTCCTTTTTTTATTAGAAGGTAGTGGAAAATACTTTTTTGCAATATCTTCAAATGGATATTTGTCTAAATCATCAAAAAAATCTTTTCGGTTATCACTTACTGGCTTTAATGATGCATAAAATGCTGGATTTTCTTTTACTGCTTGTTCGATAGAGAATTGTTTTGACACAATTGTTTCTTCAAGAGTATCAAAAAGAGACTTTCCTTTATCTGAATTAATCAACACTAAGGATGTGCCCTTATCCTGATCCATAGAAGGGTCAATTTTTTCAATACCCCAAAAATCAGCTAAAGTTATATCTGATTGCTGTGGAAAACTTTTAAAAGCACAGTCGTAGCAAGACGGCCTCGCAAAGTTTCCATTTTGTAAATATCCAATAAAAAATAAGTCATTATACCTATCCTTACAATAACTTTTCCCATTCTCAAAATCTACTTTCATCGAGAAATTATGCCAACCATAAGTCTTATCCTTGAACCTGATATTACTAGCCTTGCTACTATACTGCCCCTCCAGCATACTCATATACTTTTGAAATACTTTAGGGGAGTTAACACCTCTGCAAATAAAATCACATGTAATAAGATTTTCATAATCTTTACCTAAATAATTATATAAACCAGCAATTTGGCATGGTGTACCACAAATTAAGACTTTCTGATCATCTAATAATAGCTTCTTTGTCTCTTTGAAGGTTGCATCAATATAACTTTGCAAATATTTAGAACTTCTTAGATCTACTAGTTTATTTTTTTCATTTGTTAGAATATGAGAAACAGAATGATCATCATTATACACTGCTCCACCTACAAAACCACTCGCACCAAATATTTTAGTAGCCAATGCAGAAAAAACACCTCCAGAAGTACTTTTTAAACGTATATCAATATTTTTGTTATATGCTGCATATACTAGAGGTTTTTGATACCTGATAATATTACTCTTGTTTTTATTTAAGATTGGGCAAACTTGTTCACATAATCCACAATCTATACAGATTTCCTTATTAACTCTAGGATACCAAAAACCTTCATTATCAGTTTCAAATGAAATTGCATTTGTAGGACAAACATCCCCACAAGCATTACATCCACAACATTTCGTTTTATCTATAATCTCGATCATGTTAAAAAAGGCAAAATACTAATTCTATACATAGGAACAAAATTGTTTAACATCAAACCACTTAAGTCTTATCAAAAAAAACTTCCAATGCCCACTCCTCTAATACTCAAAAAAAAATCACTCCAACTTACTACACGATTTGGTGTGAGTACTTGCGCTGTTTCGAGCAAGGCAGCTAAAACCACAATAACAGAAATGCTTAAATTTTTTAATGTATTACGAAAACTAAGATTAAATGCTAGTTTAACAAATACCGTTATGACAGAGAAAATAAGAAAGTGTTCCCAAAAATCCAGTCTTAGCCCAAATATTATCGTTGGCTCCACTTTTTCTGGTGAATTTATCGGCAGAAAATTGAGCAATACCATTAAAAAAAAAGAAACGTATAGTAGTATTTTGAAAGTTTTCATTTGTATGTTAAGAGGAAGCTGCGCTTTGCTACGCAGTTTAAGGTTTGGTATTTAATTTGTTTTGATTTGATTTTTTCCATGCGGAAAGCTGCTTTGAAATTGTAAATACTAAATTCTTACAGTCTGTGATGTCTTGTTCTGATATATATTCGAGATCTACACATAATTGTAATTGACAATAAGTTTCAAGTAATGAGCCAAAAGCATATTCAATAAAACGTATTTGCTCTTTAGGTGATAATCTTGCACTTCCTTCAGCAATATTGGATGGAACAGATACTGATGCTCTTCTCAATTGATTAGAAATTGAATATCTTTCTTCTACTGGGAGCTTT
>CAZUQY010000181.1:0-6528 GCA_964622935.1 uncultured Bacteroidales bacterium
TTTATTTCAAAGATACAAATAATTACGTCATATCACGCTTAACTTAACACTAGTTGAAAATCCTTCTATTATAATTGAGTTAGGGTCTCATACAGATTCAAGAGGATCTGATAGATACAATCAAATCCTTTCTCAGAAAAGAGCCGAATCTGCTGTTCTGTATATTATTGATAATGGCATAGATGAAAAAAGAATTACAGCAAAAGGGTATGGAGAAACCGTTTTGGTTAATGAGTGTTCTAATGGTGTGCAATGTAGTGACGAAGAACATCAAATGAATCGCCGTACCGAATTTAAAGTTACAGGTTTTAGTAAAGACCAGCCTGTGATTTATAGTGCTAAAGAATAAGTGTTTTTTGTGTTTTCCTTTCATAAAGCAGGTTTTCAATAAACCTGCTTTATTTTTATGTATACATATATTATAAAAAACAGGTTTGCTCCCAATCCAAAAATTCATTTTAACAAGTCTTTAAGGTCCTGTTCCATAAATATTTAAGATTTTCTTTCCTTTGCTTGTAACTTTTGAGTAATATTGTTCGTCAGACAAGCGATTATGAAAACAAAAGAATACAATATCATTGTTGAGAAACACGCCGACGGGCTCTACAGATTCATCCTGAGTAATATTAGGGATGAATTTAAAGCACAAGATATTGTTCAGGATAGTTTTGAGAAAATGTGGATTAATCACGAGTCTGTAGATTTTCAGAAAGCCAAATCTTTTCTTTTCAGAATTGCTTATAACAGAATGATAGATGTTATAAGGCGCGACAAAAAAATGTCTGGATCAAGCGAAATTAGTGATAGAAAAGCAGATGATGTTTTAGATTATAGACAATCAGAACTCAGAGAAATCATTAATAATGCGCTAAATCAGTTAACTGATATTCAGCGTTCCGTAGTTTTATTAAGAGATTACGAAGGCTATACTTACCAAGAGATTGCTCAAATTACCGAATTGAGTGAAGCTCAGGTTAAAGTATATATTTTTAGAGCTCGCCAACATCTTAAAAACATTATCGGAAAATTTGAGGAGGTAGTCTAATGAAAATAAATATAAATATAGAGAATTACGAAGCATTTTGGGTGGATTATCTCGACGGTAATCTATCAACCGGACAAGAAGAGGCATTGTTTGCCTTTCTTGAAGAAAATCATGCTATTGCAGGTAACTTAATTGATGTTGAAGATTATAAAATACCAGTTTTTGAAGCAGAATTCCCTGGTAAATCAAAACTTTTTAGTAACAATCAAATAGAAAATCTACTAATTGCTAAGATTGAAAATGAGATTAGTGAAGAAGACAATGCTTTTATAACTGAAAAAATTGAAAAGGATAAAAAAGTAGCAAAATCATTTACTCAATATAAAAAGACAGTTCTCGTTGCAAATGAAGCAATTGTCTTCCCTAACAAAAGTTCACTAAAAAAATCTGTAAGAGTCCCGTTGTTCCGTTATGTTACTTCAATTGCTGCAGCAGTTGCTATTGTATTTGTTGCAGGTTATTTCCTTACCAGAAATGTTGAAGTAAATTATGGCGGAGCACCTGTTCTTACAAGTGATCTTAAATTTGTTTTGCCAAATATCAAGATTATTGATAGTGTGGAAAATAATATTGTTAACCAAAATCAGGTAAACAGTAACAATGTTCAATATGCTAATAATAATATTCCTGAAAATATAGATGCAAATAGCAATTCTGAATATTCGTTTGGAGTACCAGAGAAATTGCCACTTAAAAGTCCTGGTAATCTTGCATTTGATCGCAGCTTTTCATCGACTAATGTTATGGAGTATAGATATGATGTTCCTAAAGACGATTTAGCATACTCGTATACTATGCAGTACACAAAAACAAATGAAGAAAATAAAATTGTTAAAGGGTTTAAAAACATTGTAAAGTTTGGTAAAGGAATAGATGTAAAAGAAAGATGGGAACATATTAAAACCGTAAAAGAAGATTTTCTATACACAAGTATGAATGAATAAATTTTTTGAATAATCGTAGGCTTTTTCATAATAGAATCATTGCAGGGCAAATTTATTTGCCCTGTTTTTTTGTAAAAAGCAGATGGGTTTTAGTTTTGATTAAATTAAGTAAATGTAGGTTGAAACTAATATTTATCTCGTGTAAGACAAGAAATAATTATTAAAATAGAATTGGTTTTATTCCAATAAATTATTATAAAAAAACCCTGAAAGGTTTAATGTTAGTAATTCTTGACATTGCTACAAAATCGAGGTGTTAGGGTTTGGGGATACTTTAGTAATAGTTTTTGGTGGAATATTTTTGATGGCTTAGCGAAGTCGAAGTCAAAATCGTGACAAAAACACTTTATAGTCAATAAATAAAAAAAAATAAGCATCTACCTGTAACATTTAGATACCCTTATCCGTCTTGAAGGCGAATAAAGAAATTTAGAAATAATTAAACACAAATAAAAATGAAAAAAGTAGTATTTATAGCAGTAGTTTTAGGAGCCTTGCTAGCTTCAACAAGTTTATCAGCAATCAATTATAACTCAGAAATTGATGATACAATTAAAATTAAAACTAAGGATGATGCAGAAATGATAGTGATTGTAAAAGATCTTGAAGATCTCGAAAATCTTGATGAAGAAATTGAAGCTGTAATGAATAGCTTGGATGAGGTTTTTGAAAACCTTGATATTGAGTTAGAGGGACTTGATTCTTTGATAAACGTTTCGGTAAGAAATGTGGATAATGAAATGTTCTTAGATATAGAAGGGATTGACGATGATGAATTGAAAAACATTAACCTCAATTTTGATATTGATGACTCTCCAAGGAAGCCAAAGAAATTACACGGTTTTATGTACACAGATATAGGAATGAATAATTATCTTGATAACGGGAAATTTCCAAACGATAATGCAGAACAGTATTCTGTAAAACCTTGGGGATCTTGGAATTTTGGAATAGGTACAGGCATGCGTTGGTATATCGCTAAATCTTTGTCAATTGATATAGCTGGTGGATTCTCATGGTATAACTTTAAATATGCTGACAAAGGCACTCGTGTTATCGAAACAGCAAACGATGTCGTTTTCTCTACAGATCTTGCAGATGCTGATTTTATTAAAAGTAAAACTACAGTTCCTTATCTTAATGTTAGTCTGATTCCAATGATACACTTTGGAAGCAAAAATAGTGGTGTTAATCATAAAATGTTTCGATTAGGTGGTGGTGTTTATGCAGGATATCGTCTTGGTGGACATGTGAAATATGAATATACTCAGGATTTTACACACTCATTATATAACAGGAAAAGTGATTACTTCCTCAATTCATACAGATATGGTGTCAAAGCTGTTTTCGGAATTTACGACTTCAATCTTTTTGCAACATATGATCTAAGTACACTATATGCAGAAAATAAAGGCCCTGCCGAGCTTAACCCAGTTAGTTTCGGCTTAAATTTCACATTTTAGAGTTAATTAAGTTTCATAAGGAAGGGGTTTCTCAATATGGGAAGCCTTTTTTTTTGAATTTTTGAGAGAAACAAATACACGAATAACTTATTACTGTAAGCAGTTATCCTGAGCGTACTTGGTGAGAACCTTTTTCCTACAAATAATACAAATCTATAATATAATCTCCTCCTGTTTGAACGCTTATTGTATCAGCTTCAAATCTAAATATCTTGCGTTCAGTGGTTGTAGGAGTCGTTTGTTGAAGATAATCAAAATCATCAGCAGTGATAATGTATTGTAATCCTGTTGCAGCAGCTGGTAAATTGATGGAGTAGTTGCCTGAAGAGTTAGCAGTTGACAATATAAACCCTTCATAACTTAAGTCAATTATTCCTCCAGAACATTCATGATCAACAAACTTATAGAGGTCTTCAGAGTTCACAATTGCTCGGATGTTAATATTCTCTGAAACAGTTTCAAGATCTCCATTCGTAAGATCAAGGTCAGCAAAGATTTTACCCGATACATTTCCAAGACTTTCTCCACTTGTTGGGAATAAATTTATTATGTTGGAGACAATTCTACGGTTTGAGGAATCATATATATTTGTAGTATCTGGTATTGCTTTTAAATCTATAATCAGGTTTGCAGTTGTATATCCGACACATGATATTCTTACTATTGCGTTACCGGCAAATAAATTATTAAAAATAGCAATTCCGCTTTCATCAACAGGAGTCTCATAAACACTATCATTTACTACAACGCTAACAACAGCATCATATATATTATTGTCGGATTTCCCTATGTTTAAAGACCCATCAACAACACTTACTACATAGCGAATTTTTACACCACTTATGCTGTCGATGTCTGGTGTCTCTGTAAGGTTTTCTTTTTTACAGCCGGCTGTTACTAATAAAATTAAACTTGCGATGAATAGTAAATTTTTCATATTGCTGGATTTATAATTGTTCAAATTGTCTATTTTATTAAACTGAAATTAAAATTAGTTTTTAAGTAAAACCCCATTGAATAGTCAAGTTTCGTATTATACAGATCATAATATAAATTTACACCAAGTCCTATTTTTAAGTTCTTTGGCTTACTGTATTTGAGGAGCAGGTGAGTATTTATAAATGTACGTTGATCTTCAGTGTATGATGGGTTTTCCATATTAAAAGATGAGAACATCTGGTTTCCAAATTTTGTAAAAAAGTATTCCCCATACCAATGTTCTAGTCTTAGGTCAATCCAATTGCTGGAGAATTCAGCTCCCGAATTTATGCCATATCCATAAAGATATTTAAGCGATTTTGTTGGGCTTTGATCAAGTGAGGTGTAATAGTGTCCAAAAAAACGGATTTGGGAAATGAATTTATCTTTTGAAAAAATGTAATAATCAATTCCGGTTTGTGAATTCATTATAGTTTGTACATTTTGATTACTGCAATCAATTTGGCCACCAACATGACTCGCAACTCCGGATAAGCGTAGGTCAAGATGACTACGTTCTTTATTTATTAAACGTATAGTATTCGAACATCCAAAAAATAATATTTCTGGATAAAGAGACCCTTCAAAAATAAATTGTTTCCAGTCAATCCATGTGTCAGATTTAAATTTTTCACTCTGATGAGTAAACTGCAATCCACTTTCGATGTTTTGAGTAAGATAATATTCCTCTGCCAAAAGATAATCACCGATATTGTGGTTAGCGGTTCCGTTTAAGTTTCCAAAAACTAGTTGTGAATTTTGCCCGGTTTTAAATCTAACACTAAATAAAGGGCGGAATTGGCTAAATCCGACAACTCCTGAATATTTTTGTGCATGAAATCCTCCTGATAGACTCAGCTTAGTACTTGCGTTGTACACTGCATTTGCTTTTAGCCAGTAACCTATTAAAGTATAACCTTGTACAAAAGGATTAAAGTACTCATTGTTTTTTAGAAAATTTGTGTTGTCAATATGCAAACATAATTTAGAGGAATCCTTATTGGATAAATCATCTGCAAAAAATGTATCAAACGATTGTGCTGAAGCAAAATTTGCAAATACTATGAAAAAGAAAAGAAAGATTGTTCTAAAGGTGGCTTTCATTTTTATCAATATCCAATTCATACATGCAAAAGTATTAGAAATTCTAATAAAACAAAATTGCAATATTTTAGAGTTGTTTCACTAGTTAACAATAAGATATGCCTAATTGTCATTATTGTAGTATTGCGGATATTTTTCTTTTATTTCATCGGGGGCATTTATTATCCAAGTTGCACGGTATTCTTCAGGAACTTCATTAATGTCTTTGTATAGGTTATAGTCAGCATAAGCTGCTGGTGCATCTTTCATCCTGTAATCTTCATAACCTTTACGTTTAGCAACAACTCTGAAATCGAATGCTGATCCATCAGCTGCCACAGGAGCATGCACAATAAAAGTAGTTCCTTTTTTTTCAACCCACCAGCGTCCTAAATCTGAATTGGGTGTAATAAAAACCTTTATGGGATGTTGATTATTTACTGTAACCGTTGAGATAAAATCTTCTTTCAGTTTAACTTCTGCAATTCCATTATTTATTTTAGCCTCTCCAAAATCCTCGAACCATATTTCTGGAGATTCTTGACTATACAGCTCCTTAGGGCCATTGATTGTTTTAACTGTAGCAGCTTTTGTTCCAGTTGCAGTGAAATTACCAAATGAGTACATAGCATAAGAATTTGCAACTCCAGTATCTGAGTAACCAGAGACTCCATATCGAGTTGTTCCAGTTTGTGCAGTACCGTATACTCCTATTGAACTTGAGGTTCCATAAGCATGACATTGGACTCCATATGCTGCATAGTCGGCCCAGCCAATAAAATAGCCACCAGCAGCTTTGTCAAAAGCGCCTGCAGATCCTCGTGTATCTGCATCTCCATTAAATGCATAAGCGTTAGAAATTGGGGCTCCTACAACAGAAGTTGTTTTTACTACTGATCTTATTCCCATTGGGTTAGCGGAATTTACATTCACGTTTACCCATAATCCAGTATTATTAGCTACTCCAGAGTTATTATTTGTGTGTGAAATTACCATTGAAGTATTCTTTGAATTT
>CAZUQY010000182.1:0-6494 GCA_964622935.1 uncultured Bacteroidales bacterium
CAACATGATAAAGGTTGAGAATAATAATTCTGATCAAACAAGATTAAGTTATCTGGGTGAAATTCCTGTGAATATTGTAAAATCAAAAGATGCAGCTTATTTTTCCTTCTCAGCAGGTGAAAATCTAGTATACACTGCCTACACGTCTAGCTATGGAGAAGTATATACAGATCAAATTACGGATTGTGTTCTGACAAGCACAGATTATTTGTTTGAAATAGATAATGCCAGTCCAGAACAACCTGGTAATATTATTGGAAATTCTGAAATATGCGAAGATTCTAATGGAATAGTTTTTGAAACAAATATTATAAATGGAGTCAATTATATTTGGACCTTTCCATCTGATTGGGAAATCGAATCCGGAGCAAATACAAATGCTGTTACCGTTCATTCTGGCAATGAAAATGGTTTAGTTACTGTTAGGACTTCAAATGGATGCGGTTCTAGCCCTGAAAGTGTTTTTAATGTAAATATTATCGATAAATCATTATCTGCAACAGAAATTGCCGGAATAGCTGAAATATGCGATGGGAGTTCAACAACACTTACTGTAATTGGGGGAATGCTTGGAGAAGGAGCTGCATGGTATTGGTACAAAGATTTGTGTGGTGAAGAACTTATTAATACAGGCAATTTCATAAATATTACTCCTGAAGAAACTTCAACATATTACCTTAGAGCAGAAGGAGAATGCAATACTACTGAATGTATTACTCAAGAAGTTATTATAAACTCCAACCCTACACCTACCATTAGCGGTGTAAACTCAATATGTGAGGCCGAAGATTTAACCTTAATTGTTGATGAAGGAACAAGTTGGAATTGGTCAGGGCCTAATAATTTTGAGTCTTCTATTCAAAATCCAGAAATAAATAGCATAACGACTATGGCTGGAGGAACATACAATGTAACTGTAACAGATGATAATGGCTGTAGCGGAATTGATAATTTTGTTGTTGAGATTAAAACTCTTTCTGTATTAGCCTCTGACGTAATTGGAGACACCGAAATTTGTATTCATCAAGATTCAGAATTTGAAGTTTTTGAAGGATTTCTAGGAACAAATGCAGAGTGGCATTGGTATAGTGGAATATGTGGAGAAAATCAAATAGAAATTGGAAATAATATTACTATTACTGCGGAATCAGAAACAGAGTATTTTGTTAGAGCTGAAGGTGAATGTAATACAACCGATTGTTACAATATTAACTTAACAATCAATAGTTTACCTGAAATTACTTTATCAAGCAACCAACCCATATGTGAAGATAGTGATTTGGAAATAAATGCAAGCGGTGTAGGTAGCTTTTCTTGGGACGGACCAAGTGGTTTTGAGTCTTCCTTGCAAAACAATAATATGTCTGCCATTCCAACTATGCAAGGTACATATAGTTGTACTATCATTGACAATAATGGATGTACATCTTCGAATGATATTTATGTTGACATTAAACTAAAATCAATAGTCCCTACTATAATAAATGGAAATCTTGGAGTATGTCCAGCATCAAATGCATCCATGAGCATATCAGATGGAATATTAGGCGATGGTGCCAGTTGGGAATGGTATTCAAATAATTGTGGTGAGACTAATATTGGTTCAGGAGTATCTCAAGACTTAAATACTAGTACTGGAACAGAATACTTTGTAAGAGCTGAAGGAGAATGTAATTCCACAGATTGTTATCAATTTGAAATATTTGATTTAAATTTCCCTGAGGATCCAACTGAATCTATTCATACCAAAACAGTACATTCTTTGACTTGGAATTGGATACAATCTGGAAATGCTTTGGGGTATAAAGTAAATCTGATTAATGATTATGACACATCAATAGATATTGGAAATTCTAATTCTTATGCGATAAGTGGTTGTAATTGCTATACCTTGTACACCTTGTATATTTGGGCTTATAATGAATGTGGCGTAACGGATGCATTTCCTTTATATGCTCGCACTGAAGAATGCATATATAATAACTGTGGAGATACCCTTACATACGAAGGTGTCAACTACAATACTGCTAATTTCGGAGATGATTGTTGGTTTATAGATAATTTAAAATATTTACCATCAGTAGTAGGGCCTGAAATTAACAATACTGGCACCGGCGACGAAACACAATATTACTATGTATATGATTATGAAGGTACGGATACGGCTGAAGCAAAAGGCACATCAAATTATCTTGAATATGGGGTATTATATAATTGGTATGCTGCAATGACAGCGTGCCCATCTGGTTGGCATCTGCCTACACATAATGAATGGACAGATTTGGAAAGATATGTTTGTGAAGTAGCTGACCATGATGATTGTAATAATACATTCCCATACTCTACTGATCCAGGCTACTATATGGGCACTGATGAAGGTAGCAGATTGAGTAGCAACTATAATCTATGGGAAGATGGAGTATTAAGAAATAATACTTACTTTAACAGCTCTAACTTCAATATTAAACCTGGAGGTTCTAAACCCGAAGGTTGGGATTCTTTTACTGGTATAAATATTATAGCTTCGTATTGGTTATTTGATCAAGTAGGAAATACCGCATTTACTCGATCTATACAAAACACTAATACTCAAATTGCAAGATGGATGAAATTTAAACCTACGGCTATTTCTGTTCGTTGCATCAAAGACTAAGCTTACTCCTTCACACATCTAACACTAAATCCATTATTTTTCGTGCTTGCATTTCTAAAAATTCTGGCATCATCGTATGCTATGCTACGATAATATACAGTTTCGCCATTTTCTGTAGATGTCCAAAATGTTGAACTTGCTCCAGAATCATTATATTGTCCTGTACTACTGCGGTAACCTCCAGGAACGGCAGAAAATCCTGAACTGTTAGTAGCTCCAGAATTTGGATAATTCCACAAGTCTGTTCCTTCCATTTTAAGGTCATTCGCTTGATTGGTGCCTCTCCAACCAGTTAAATCAAGTTCACCAGTATTCATACCTAACTCTTCTTCAAGAATTTTCCAGTCGTTATCTGTTGCGACCCTCCATCCACTTGGGCAAATTCCTCTACTATCTGAAATCGCATACCAATTATATAAATTGCCATAATACTCAACAAAATGATCCTGATTACTGTAATAGCAATAAGCGCCTTGTGTTAGATTCTCCCAAGTTTCATTTACAGTAACCTCTTGTATATAATCTCCATTAGCATACTTATTTGCTCTAAGATTTGATCTCAACCAACATTGCTCACCAATCGTTACAGTCTTATATGTATGTCCCTCCACATCTTGAACTTCGCCACAATTTAACCAATCTGTTGTAAATATTTTCGCCTCACTATAGGCTATCCCAATTTCATTTTGAGCAAATGCTCTTATATAGTATTTTGTATGTGCATCAAGATTAAGAAATTCAACTAATATTTCTTCTAAAGTAGTAACTTCATTAAAAACAATGTCATCAACATCTGGATTTGAAGTTGTGCTTACACAAATCCCGCTTGCAATCACTTCAGTACCGCCATTATATGTAACATTTGCCGAGCAAAATGCTGACTCATAAGTTATATTATAAATTGTATCCAATTCTAAGACTGGTACAGTTAAAGGAAGTGTTGTAAAGTTAGCTCCTTCTCCATAACTATATCCTGCATCGCTATATGCAAAGGCTCTTACATAGTAGTTAGTTTCAGGGGCAATATTTGTAATAAACAACTCAAAACTACCAGTACCAGCACCTGAAATAATCACACTATCTTCTATTGTTGGGACAGAAACTTTTGAATAGCAAATTCCACGTAAAGTAATGCTATCACTACCAATAAAATTAATAGCAGCATTACAGATGGCTGATTCAGTTGTAATTTCACTTACAACAACAATATCAACTCCGCTAAGGTGCGATGGTCTAAATTCACTACCAGCAGGCGATTCCTTATCAAGTTTTTCACAAGTAGTAAAAATTGTAACTAGTAATATACTTACAACTCCAATGTATAATATGTTTTTTAGTTTTATCATTTAAAATTCACACCTATACCTGCATTTACTTCATAAAACTTCATATTGATTGTATTAAGCCCTAAACTAAAATTTAAGAATTTTTTATAATTAAAAATAATTCCAGCGTCCAATTCTAATCCGGCACTTGAATTATAGTCATTCACTATCCATAAATCGTTTATTTTTTCATCATTGACATATGAAAACTCATCAGCATGCCAAAATACAGTTCTTTCGCCATATCCTGCACCAAAATACACAAAAAGGTCTTTATGTACAATATGCATAAATCCTGCTGTTACAGCAAGTCTGTTTCGTCTAACAGCATCTGTGTATGTGTAATATCCCTCGCCAGTGTAATTAATTATTTGACTAGAATTTGCAGCATTTGTGTGCAAATCACTCGAGTAGTTTTTCCCATTTGACTTAAATCTCATATACCATCCCCAACTACCAACAGTTCCAAAAGTCAATCCAAAAGCTGAACTACCTGAAATATTATATGATGCAAACCAATGATGTGGAATTGGTTTCTTTTGAGTTTTTGCCTTTACATAAAAGCGAAGAGTTTCCTTTTTATTTTGCATTTGCTCATTCATAGCAATAAGAATCTCATGATTTCCAGATTCTAAGACTTTTCCAACATCACCTGTGGCAAATTTAATAGGTCCAATATATGTTTTACTATTTTTGGATGTGTAATATAATTCAACATTTGCCATTTGGGTTACTGGCAAATTCATTTTATATACAACATGAGCCGTATCATTTTTTACATAATGAGTTACGGTGGAGTGTGTGTTATCAAGCTTAATACTTTCTAATTCATCAAGGCTTACTAGCACTTTAGTAGTTTTATTTTCTTCAATTTTAATGTTTTTCTCGAATACTTTCAATCCAGGTTTGGAAATCTTCAACTTATATTCTCCCTCAATTAACTTATAATCTTCAAGTGGTAATTTATCTATGTAATTATCATTTAAATAAATGCTTCCATTTTGCGAAATATCATTATTCTCAATTAAGCTGAGATACCCAGTAATTGGAGTCAATTGAACATTGCATGTTTTTGTTAAGCCACCATCATCAACATTTATTGTATCTATATAAGGGTAATAATGCTCATGTGTAGCGTCAATGACAATATCAGACTTAAAGAACTTTTGTTTTTCATAAGATGATTTCCTGCCATTTATTTCAAAGTATGAGTCCTTAGGGTTTAAATCAAATTTTATAAACGAAAATTTTGGTTTTAGATCAATATTAATTTCTGTAATCTTATCTTTTTTGATTAAGATTATTGTGTCTTTATTGTAATACTCTGCATGCTCGAAAGATAATTTCTTTTTCCCTATCGACCATCCTTCTCTTGATGTGTCTGCAATGTATGGAGTTTTATATTCTATTGGAATACCGTCTATTTTAAAACTTGTTCCTATGGGGTTTGCAAAAACAGTTAAATGTCCTTTATCTTTAGTATTTATAGCATCATCAGAATATGCACAGTGCAAAGTTATTGCATAAACTGTTGCTTCTTTAATAGTTTCTGGAAAAACATAGTCTCGCAAAACGCCAAAATCGTTATGTTTTATTGTAATTCTCTTTGAACCATAAGGAATATATACCCAATACTCTCCAACTTTATGTTCAACTTTAGTAATTCCCAGTTGTCCCCCTTCAAAAACGAAATTACTCTCAGTAGTAGCAATTTTTAGCAAGGCACAAATATCCCCATTTTGATCTATTACCTTATAGTTTATCCTAGCGTCAAGATCATTTGTTTTTGTGTCAAATGAGGTTACGGTAATCTTCTGAGCTGCAGCCGTAAAACAAATTACAGATAGAACTATGGTAAAAATCTTAGACATTCAAGGTAAACTTAATCAATAGTAAAAGTATTGAAAAAATATCACAATTGACAAGCATTACTGTTATTAATTATATTAATTTTAAAAATCTCCAACACCATATATACTTCCATCTTCATTCTTCTCAGGTTGCCATGTCCTTACATGAATAATTGGTTGTGTTGAATCATTCATATCAATTAGTAGAAATAAATAACCGCTATCACCATAGTTAGATGAAAAATAATCCTGCTGTATCTGAATTCCATAAACTTCGCCACCTTTTCCGGATTTGCGAATATCATTGTCGTTAAATTTTAAATTGATAAACTCCTTACTCTGAAACGAATATGATAAGTTTTTTATGTATGTTTGCTTATCTTGCTGGTTATATTTTACGATTGGATTGTTAAGATATGATTGCTCAGGATTTGGATTTGAACGTACAACCCAACCAGTTATAATAAGAGCATCATCAGAAAAAATATTGCTAATATAATCGAGTCTTTTTAAGGCAAAGGCAGTCTTATAATGCTCCATAAAATCAATTAAATTTAATCTAACAGATTCACTCCATTGGTCATGTTCTAGTATATCACTAACAGCAGCTTGGTCAAGCCCAAATGTAATATCCGAAATTTTAGAATCACTATCAAAAGTAAAAAC
>CAZUQY010000183.1:0-6429 GCA_964622935.1 uncultured Bacteroidales bacterium
GGATATGTTTAATAACTCCACCGAGCGTTCGGTAAATTTCTTTGTGTTTGAACAAGTCAGCATTTTTGTTAAACCTTATGTATTACTTGATACAATTCCAGTTGATACTGTTTTTGCAAACCGCTCTGGTTTTGTGGTTTTTGGAAAGGATGGATTTAAAAAGGAAATAGAACAATATATACCAGATTCTGTTAAGCAAGCAGTTTCTTCTGATAGCCTTCAGGTTATTAAAGATGGGCTGAAAGAACAACTTACTCAACTGTTTTCATCTGAGTTGACACAGCATACAGGATTATATAATCAAGAAGAAATTCTTAAAATTGCAGAATCATCTGCTCAGAAAATGTTTATTGTTGATAAAAGTGGTATTGCAGAAGATTTTATTGTTGCCGGTTCTGTAGATACTGTTTTCGTAAAGGAATATCAGCAGGTACAGCAAGGGCAGCCACTTTTTACTTTATTTAGGATTAAGGATATTAACGAAAAACTCTTTAATACCCCATTTAATTTTGCGGAGTTTTGGTATTATTTCAAAGTTTATTTAAAAAAGTACTGGTGGGCTTTAGTTCTATTAATTATAGTTGTAGTTGGAGTATTATATTTCCTTATTTTTTACAGAAAAGGTAAAAAACCTCAGATTTTCAAATTGAAACCAGCTTTACCTGCACATGTTATAGCTCTTGGAAAACTCGAATATATTCGTAAACAGAAGATATGGAGCAAAGGTCAAGTTAAGGAATTTCATGTTCAGATAACAGATGTTATTAGGGAGTATATAGAAAATAGATTTGGTATTTATGCAGTTGAAATGACTAGTGCTGAAATATTTGAATCATTTGAAGTACGTAAGCTTCTTATTGAGACTGATTTCATTAAACTTCGTCAGATTCTTGAAGTTGCTGATACTGTTAAGTTTGCTAAATATGAGGCATTACAGAATGAAAATGATTTGTCAATGAGAAATGCATTTGATTTTGTTGAATCAACAAAAGAAATTATTGACGAAAGTATCAAAGAAAAGAAATTGGAGGCAGAGATTGAGGTATTTAATACCGATAGTTCTGACAATGTAGATGGTTCCGATAATCAAAAAAATGTAAAAGATGAATAATATAATATTTGCAAATAAAGAATATTTTTGGCTGTTTCTTTTGCTTATACCTGCAATTGCATGGTATGTTTGGCGTTTGAAGAAATCTGCAGCTTCGATGAATCTAAGCAGTTTAAATGCTTTTAAAAACATTGGCAAACCAGGGCGTTATTATTTACGTCATGTATTATTTGGACTTAGGATAATTGTATTATCAGGTTTAATTATCATTTTGGCCAGACCTCAAAGTATTGACAAGTGGGAGGATCGAAAAACCGAAGGTGTTGACATCGTAATTGCTCTGGATGTTAGTGGCAGTATGCTTGCAGAGGATTTTAAACCAAATCGTATTGAAGCTGCAAAGGATATTGGGATGGAATTTGTTTCTAGTAGACCTGATGATAGGATGGGGCTTGTTGTTTTTGCAGGTGAAAGTTTTACCCAATGTCCACTTACAATTGATCACGCTGTATTGATGAATTTGTTTTCAGAGGTGAAAAGTGGGGTGATCGAGGATGGTACTGCAATTGGTATGGGATTAGCAACAGCAGTTAACAGACTTAAGGATTCCAAAGCTGTTAGTAAAGTAATTATACTTCTTACTGATGGAGTCAATAATATGGGTAATGTTTCTCCTGTTGCAGCATCCGAATTTGCTGTTGAGTACGGAATTCGTGTGTATACTGTCGGAATCGGAAAGAATGGTATGGCACCTTATCCTTTTCAGACTCGTTTTGGAATTCAATATCAAAACGTAGAAGTACGTATTGATGAAGATGTACTTAAACAAATTGCAGAAACAACAGGAGGTGAGTATTTTAGAGCAACTGATAACGAAAGACTTCGTGAGATATATTCAGAAATAGATTCTCTCGAAAAAACTCAGCTTGAAGTAAGATCTTATTCAAAACCACATGAGGAGTTTGGATTGATTTTGTTGATTACTCTGAGTATTCTATTGCTCGAAATGATTTTAAGATTAACATTATTAAAAAATACATTTTAGAATATGTTTAGATTTCAGGAACCGCAAAATTTATGGCTTATATCACTAAGTGGTGTAGTTATAATCTTGTTTTTATTGGCAGAATATATTCGTCGGAGAAAATTGAAACGAATAGGCGATTTTAAACTTGTAGGATTATTGATACCGGATACGAGTCTTATGCGACGTATTTGGAAAATTGCACTTATTAGTTTAGCAATTATTTCTATGTCTGTTGCTCTTGCTAGACCTCAATTTGGATCTAAGCTTGAAGATGTTACTCGACAAGGTGTTGAGATTATTGTGGCTCTAGATGTCTCAAATTCAATGCTTGCTGAAGATGTTAGACCCAATAGACTAGAAAATGCCAGAAAGTTTATTGAAAGAATTGTTGGGAGATTGCAGAATGATAAACTCGGACTGGTTGTTTTTGCCGGAGATGCATTTGTTCAAATGCCAATTACAGATGATGTGAGGTCGGCAAGACTCTTTTTGTCAACTATTAATACTGAAATGGTTCCTGTGCAAGGAACTGCGATAGGAAAAGCAATAAATTTGGCTGCAAAATCTTTTACAAAAGATGAGGAAATTTCAAAAGTTATTATTCTTATAACAGATGGCGAGAACCATGAAGATGATGCTGTGCAGATAGCAAAAACTCTTAAGGAAAAGAATATTATTGTTTATACTGTTGGAATGGGTTTGCCTGGTGGTGCACCAATACCAAAGAAAAGAGGCGGAGGTTTTATTAAGGATCGTGACGCTAATGTTGTGATGAGTGTTTTGGACGAAGAATCTCTTATTCAGATTGCAAATGAAACAGGAGGGGTATATGTGAGAGCTGATAATTCAGCTGATGCCACTGATAAGGTTCTTGAAGAATTAGGAAAACTTCAAAAAGGAGAGGTGATGAAACAAAATTTCTCGGAATACAATGACCAATTCCAGTATATTTCTTTAATAGCACTTGTTTTGTTGCTTTTAGATATTATGATTTCAGAAAGGAAAAATTCTGTTTTAAATAAAATTGACTTATTCGGGAATTCTCATAAAAGTAAAAAAGAGAAAAATTAAAAATATGAGTATTATGAGAACATTTGTAACTTTTATATTGCTTGTGACACTTGTCGCATCATCTTACTCGCAGGAAGAAAGAAAAATTATTCGCGAGGGTAACAAAAACTATGAAGATAAGGATTATAATAACGCTGTTTCTAATTTTAAGAAAGCATACGAGATGAATCCGGAGTCGCATGAGTTGTTGAACAATGTTGGAGCTTCACAATATCGTAATGGGATGTTTAGTGAATCAGCATTAACATATGAGAACTTTCTAAAAATGACAGGTTCTAAAGAACAGAAGGCAGATGCTTTTTATAATATTGGCAATTCTTATTTACAAGCGGCTGATTATGAGAAAAGTATAGAATCTTATCGCAATGCACTACGTATGGATCCAAATCATGACCCTAGCAGATATAATATGGCTGTTGCAACAAAAATTCAGGAGCAGCAACAGCAACAGCAACAACAGGATCAACAAAAAGGCGATGGAGATGGCGAGAACAATAAGGATAAAAAAGATCAGCAAGGGGATGAAAATAAGGATGAAAATCAAGGCAATCAAGACCAGCAGAACGAGGAAACGAAAGATGATCAGCAAAATCAGCCTCAGCCAAAAGATAATGAGATGAGTCGTGAAGAAATGGAACGTTTTCTCGAATCACTACAGCAACAAGAGAAAGACGTTCAGGAAAAAGTTCAAAAGGAAAAGTTTAAAACACAACAAAGAATTGTGGAGAAGGAATGGTAGGCAGTTTATCAGTTCTCAGCACTATTAAATAAATTTTAAACTCCAAGTACTCCAAGTTGAGTAGTTCTTATTTTCTTATTTATGCAGATAACTCTTTACAATAGCAATTGCCTTGTCGGTCGTAATTTCGCATGTCATAATTTACAAGCATTATAGGACCCGAAGTGCATTTACCAAAACAGTGTCCGCCTTTTATTTTAGCTTCGTTATTAAGTTTATGGATTGCGATGAAATCCTGTATTGTTGAGACAACGTCTTTGTTTTTACGACTGAAACACAAAGAACCCAAGCATATAGTAATTTGTATTTTATCGTTTAATTTACTACTTTCTTCCAATACTGTAATATTCGAAATCATGGCTGCGAACTTCAGCAGGATCGAATATATTACGTCCATCGAAGATTACTTTTGACTTCATTATTTGCATTTTAGGATAATTTAGTACCCTAAATTCAGTCCATTCAGTAACTAGAAATAATGCATCTGCATTATCGATTGCAATATATGGGTCGTTTACATAAGTAACTTTGTCACCAAGTTTTCTTTGAGCTTCTTCCATTGCAACAGGGTCATAAACGTGGATTTCTGCACCTTTTGCGAGTAGTTTGTCAATAAGTACAAGTGCAGGAGCTTCTCTCATATCATCAGTATTTGGTTTAAATGAAAGCCCCCAAATTGCAAACTTTTTCCCTTTTAAATCTCCATCAAAGTGTTTTATTGCCTTGTGGTAGAGTGTTTCTTTTTGACGATCGTTTACATTCTCAACAGCTTTAAGAATTTCTAGAGAATACCCGTTTTTATCAGCTGTTTTAATTATTGCTTTAACATCTTTTGGGAAGCACGATCCACCATAACCTGTTCCGGCATAAATAAAGTATTGACCTATTCGTTTATCAGTACCTATTCCACGGCGAACAGAGTTGATATCTGCTCCAACAAGTTCACAAAAGTTTGCAATATCATTCATAAAAGAGATCTTAGTTGCTAGCATTGCATTTGCAGTGTATTTTGTTATTTCAGCTGATGGAATGTCCATATAAATTATGGGATGTCCGTTTAGTACAAATGGTTTATATAATCTGTCGATAATTTCTTTAGCTTTTTCGCTGTCAGTTCCTACGACTATTCTGTCAGGGTGTAGGCAGTCTTCTATGGCATCACCTTCTTTAAGAAATTCTGGGTTTGAAGCAACATCAAATTCAAGATCTGAATTCCTTTTGTCAAGTTCTTCGCGGATAATAGCTCTAACCTTTTCAGCAGTTCCAATTGGAACAGTACTTTTGGTGATTACTACAAGATAGTTTTTCATCTTCTTGCCAATCTCACCAGCAACAGCAAGAACATATTGTAAGTCAGCGCTTCCATCTTCATCTGGAGGAGTGCCAACGGCTATAAAACATGCTTGTGAATCTTCAATGCTTTCTGCAATATCGGTTGTGAAACTCAGTCTGTTCTTTTCGTAATTTCTTTTTACCATTGATTCAAGCCCTGGTTCCCAGATTGGCATAATCCCTTCTTTCAGATTATTTATCTTATTCTCATCAATGTCTAAACATGATGTAATAATTCCCATTTCTGCGAAACATGTCCCAGAGACTAATCCAACATATCCTGTCCCAATAATCGAAATCTTCATAATATTATAATATTTTAAAAATAAGTTTTTTTAATAAATTATTGTTTTCTTCCTTTTATTTCACAATCAGTATTATTGACATCAAATAATCTGATTTTTTTGTAAAAATACAAATTTGCGTTATTATTGTTTAATAATTTTTGTTTCTTTTTAATTAAAAATCGAATCTGACATTCGTCACTATCCTTAATAACTTAGCAGTAACAAATTATAATGTATCTTCATTTCTAATCTTCTCTTTAACAAAATAGGCAAGTTTTTCCATTGATGTTACCATATCGTAATTTTCGAGAAATACATCTTCAGGAACGTTAAGAGGAATAGAGGTAAAGTTTAAGATTCCTTTTATTCCTGCATAAACTAGCCTGTCTGTAACATCTTGAGCTCCTTTTGGTGAGAGTGCTAAAATTGCAATTGTTGAATTTGTTTCTTCTAGAATCATTTCAAGACTGTCTGTATGGTAGCTTTTGATACCCGAAATAGTTTGGTCAACTTTGGTTGAATCTTTTTCGAAAGCAGCTACAATGTCAATTCTACTTCGCTTTGCATTAAAGTAATTAGTTATTGCTTTTCCTAAATGTCCCATGCCAATAACTACAGCATTTATACGATTATCACTATCGAGAATAGTACTTATTTTATTAATAAGTTCTTGAACGGAATATCCTTTTCGTAGTGTGCCAGTATATTCCATTAACATAATATCTCTGCGAATCTGAACAGGTGTCATATGTAATAAACTTGCAAGTTCGTGTGAATAGATATACTCATTATCTTGTTCCTGATAATTTAATAGAACTCTTCGGTACAAACTTAATCTTTCAATCGTTTTTTCAGGTAGCATATTTATTTAATTCAATTTTAATTGTAGTTCCTATATTTATTATGATTTTTTTTTCATCAA
>CAZUQY010000184.1:0-3661 GCA_964622935.1 uncultured Bacteroidales bacterium
AATGCGATTTTTAAAGAAGTTAGTCTTGATATATTTGGAAATATAATAGGATTACCTACAAATCCTGTTAGTGCTGCACAACAAATAATTTCTGAATTTGTAATTTACTTTGTAAATAGTGTGGGTGTTGGTTTAGATAATTCAGAAGAATTGATGGAAAGCATGAGTAATCCTGTTATTTCTGGCACAAGTTATGCAGATGTTATTGGATTAAGTTCTCCTCCTCCTGCTGATGGAACATTTGAGGATATAAAAGTTCATCATTTTTTTAATTTACCCCTTGAACCAGATGAAGAACTCCCTGGTTATTCTGATTACAGACACAACCTTGCTTCTCCTCTGCAAATAAAGTGGTTGGATGCAGATCCATTAGGAGATAGTTTAAATCTAATGAGTTTTATTGTAAGAAATTTTGGCATGACTCAAAATGCTTTATATTCTATTTATAAACCACATTTAAAACTTTCATTTTATGATAATGGGGCAAATATTATAGCAGAACAATTTATATCTTCTTCTGAAGCGAGCATACCATCATTAGTTCCACATCCGTTATTTAGTTGGATTAGAATTGATTTGGGTGTTTTTATTCCACAATCATTATTGGATAATAGCTGTTATGCAAAAGTTGAATTATACCGAAGGGATAATTTTATTAATAATAATGAAGAATTTATTGGGGAGTATATTTTCTATTTTAACAGTGGAGCTGGCTCACAAATTAATCCACCTTCTCAGCCTACTGAATTTAATTTAACATTTGTAAATGATACAGCTAAATTAATATGGAATGAAAACCCGGAAGCAAATCTTGTAGGATATAATATTTATAGAGCTAATACAAATAACTTCACTCCAAATGTAGGAAATTTTTTAGCATCAACTGTAGATACTTTCTATTATGATGTAACCCTTTACTCTGGCAATGATTATTATTACAGAATAACTGCTGAAAACACAAATAGTGAAGAAAGTAGTCCATCAAGTTGTAAACATTTATTAATCAATGGGCCTGTATCTAATTTTACCGCAGATAATACATCTGGTATTGCTCCATTAACTGTGAATTTTACTGACCTATCTCAATCAAACAATACAATTCTATCTTATGAATGGGACTTTAATAATGATGATATAATTGATGCTACTACTTCTACGCCATCCTATACATTTAATGCCATAGGAGACTATACTGTTAGTCTAAAAATAACAGACAACACTTATTCTTCTGAAGTAGTTAAAAATAACTACATTAAAGTATTTGATGCATCATCTGGGTTAGCAAGTATTTTCACCTCAGAATCTTCTGTTGAAGTAATGGAACAGTTTGATGCAAGCATTTATGCATCGAATCTTATGGATGTAAAATCTGTTACTGGTGAAATACACTTCAATCCTGAAATTGTCAGAATTGATAGCCTAACAGAAGGCACTTCATTATCTGAGAGTGGAACAAAAATGACAGAGTTTTATAAATCAATAGACAATACAAATGGAATTGTAACATTTACAATAAACAGAGTTGACACAGTAGGTTTGGACATTACTTCCTATGAAAATATTGTAAAACTATATTGTAAAGGACAAGCATTTGGCAGCACTAATATTGAAATATTCAATTTTGAATGTATGACTCCTGATTTAATTGTTGAATATTGTATGCCAAACTCAAAAGACATGAATGTTATTGGAGATAATAGATTAGTTAACTATTATTTTAATCCTTATGATATTGATATTAACTACCTAGACACTATAGAAATTGATCTAATGGTGCATGATGTGATTAATATGTATGGATTAGCAACAGATATTAACTATAATCCAGATAAAATCAAGTGTATAGGAGTATTTGAAGATGATTTTTTAAATGAAAGTGGAACACAAAATACATTTTTTGATTATGATATAGATAATACAAGTGGAAAAGTAATATTAGGTGCAACAAGGCAAACAACTGGTATAATGGGTATAGATGGTACAGATGAACAATTGGTCACCTTAAAATTTGTTAGTGTTGGATTAGGAAATACGACAATTTCTTGTTCTAATGCCGGATCGATTCTTCCGAATGGAACAAATGTTTATAATACTTCAACTTCAACATGTGATATCAAAGCATCATTAATCGATGAATATCCAAAAATAAGATATTCACCGGACTCTGCTGTTTATAATTTAAATGATACTATTTCAATTTTTGTTACAGTTGAAGAAGTGACAGATTTATATTCCTTTGCAGCTGATGTTCACTATGATAATAGCTTATTGGAGTTTGTAACAGCCAATGAAGGAGAATTTATTAATAACAACGGACAAGTATCAACTTCATTTATGTTTATTGATGACCAACCAACTGGTACAATTATTATAGGTCTAACAAGACTAGGAGACACATTAAATACTGCATCTACTGTATTACCAGACACTTTATTAGAACTGCAATTTAAAGCAATAAATACTGGTATTGATACATTGTTTTTTACTAATGAAGGATTAATAACATATAATAATCAAATTGATTATCATACAACCATTTATGATGGAATTGTTGTAATAAAGGATATTCCTATTGTAACGCCTGATGACACATTAGAGATATGCTATAATGACACATTAATTTCAAATTTTAATATTTCTGGAGGTACGCCATCATTTTCGTATGCATGGTATCCCAATATAAATATATCAGATACAACTATTTTAAGTCCTGAATTTTATCCCTCTGCAAATACTATGTATTATCTTAAGATAACTGATGGAATGATGGATGTTTATACAGATAGTATTTTTATTGTCGTAAATCAATTACCTGATGTAAGTCTTGGAAATGACACAAGCATTTGTAATGGTTCAGATTTAATTTTGGATGCTGGTAATTTTTCATCACTTAATTGGTCAAATAGTTTAACAAGTCAAACAATTACAATAAATACTGGAAATAATTACTGGGTTGAAGTGGTTGACAACAATGGATGCATTAACTCTGATACGATAAATGTTTCAGTTAATCCTTTGCCAAATGTTAATTTTGGAAATGACACTACAATTTGTGATGGTTCAGATTTAATTTTGGATGCAGATAATTTTGATTCCTATTCTTGGTCGGATGGCACTGATTCGCAATACTTAACTGTTGACCAAGCTGGTGAGTACTGGGTAGAAGTTACAGACGAAAATGCTTGTGTTAACACTGACACCATTATAATTTCTATTATTCCACTACCGAATGTGTTTATTGGTAATGACACGAGTATTTGTGAACAGACAAATCATATACTTGATGCAGGATCATTTGAGTCATTCTTATGGTCTGACAACAGTAACGGGCAAACAATTAATGTAAGCGAAGATGATGAATACTGGGTTGAAGTAACTGATATTAACGGATGTACAAACCAAGACACAATTAATATTTCTTTAAATCCGATACCGGAAGTATATATAGGAAACGATACCACAATATGCGATGGCAGTAACTTCTATCTGTCTCCAGGTATCTTTAATTCATACTCTTGGTCTGATGGAACTACTACCGAAACACTAGAAGTGAACAGTTCAGGTGAGGTCTGGGTTGAAGTGGCTGACAACAATGGATGCATTAATTCTGATACGATAAATGTTTCAGTTAATCCTTTGCCAAATGTTAATTTTGGAAATG
>CAZUQY010000184.1:3761-5445 GCA_964622935.1 uncultured Bacteroidales bacterium
ACTACTACCGAAACACTAGAAGTGAACAGTTCAGGTGAGGTCTGGGTTGAAGTGGTTGACAACAATGGTTGTATTAACTCTGATACGATAATTGTTTCAGTTAATCCTTTGCCAGAAGTGTTTATTGGTAATGATACTACAATAACAACTTTAGATACATTAATAATTACGACAAACAGCAGTTTTCAGAATTATTACTGGAGTACAGGTTCAACAGATACTAGTATTATTGTTAATGGCTCAATTGGTGTAGGCGTATACGACTATAGTGTTACTGTAGTCGGGGAAAATGGATGCTTAAATTCTGATACAATTAAAGTAACAATAGAATTGCCAACTAGTGTAAATAGTAAATTCGATTTTAATCAAATTAAAATCTTCCCAAATCCAACTAATGATATCATAAATATTGAAATATCAAATTCGATGAATGAAGATATTTCTCTTAATGTATATAATAGTTTGGGAGAACTATTAATTGAAAAGAAATTTTTAAATAAAACCACAGATTATATTGATATAAGTCACTTTTCAAAAGGAATTTATTATCTAAAAATTGAAAGTGCAAATATCAATAAGGTTGAAAAAATTATATTGAACTAAATTTTTAAACTATGAAAAATATACTTCTTGTTTCAATTTTGGCTTTGTGTTCATTTGTTGTAAATGCACAAACAATTATTAGTGGTGGAACAATTGATGTTGATTCTACATGGATATTATCTGGTTCTCCTTACATTATTCAGGATGACTTGACAATTGGACCAAATGGTGTTCTTCATATTCAAGCGGATGTTGTCATCAAATTTAAATACGAGAGCTCCTACAGTGATAAAGTTTGTATGAATATCAATGGGATATTAGATTTACAAGGCACTTCATCAAATCCTGTTGTATTTACTTCTGAGAAAGATGATACTTATGGCGGAGATTCAAATGGTGATGGGAATACAACAACACCTGAAAAAGGGAATTGGGGCTACATAAAATACGTGACTGCATCTGGTATTTCTAATGTAATGGAAAATGTTATCATTAAGTATGGAGGGTATAAAAAAATTGGAGTTCCCTATTATAATTATATGTTTTGGATTAGTGGATCTAATACTGATCTAACAATACAAAACTGTACTTTCTCTGAGTCTTATGACGTTGCTGTTAAAGTGGATAATGCAAGCACTACAATTATCAACAATTCCATAACTAATTCATCTGGATATGGAATATCTATAAATAATTCTGTGTCAACACTAAACGGGAATACTCTCTCTAATTGTGTTCAAGGTATTTATTGCAATCAAAGTGAATCAACTGTTGTTGATGGAAACACAATTGATTTATGTGGTACTGCATTAACATTTGAAGACTGCGAACATATTTCAGTGACAAATAATCAAATAACAAATAATACTGGTTATCCTTTTTACCAAATTGATTATTCTTTTCCTAGTTATTCTGGAAACACATTGACAAACAACACTAAGAATTCAATTGCTGTCAAAGGGAATATTAATACTGGCTCAACTACTACTGATACATGGATTAATGTACAAGGATTAAATATGCCATATACCTTAGTTGATGATTTGACAGTGGGTAGCAATTTAACATTAGTAGTTCCTGCTTCTATTGTCATCAAATTTAAATACGAGAGCTCCTACAGTGATAAAGTTTGTATGAATAT
>CAZUQY010000184.1:5545-6369 GCA_964622935.1 uncultured Bacteroidales bacterium
AACAATACAAAACTGTACTTTCTCTGAGTCTTATGACGTTGCTGTTAAAGTGGATGCTTTTCAAAATATCATAATCCATGATTGTAATTTTATAAATTGTACAAATGAAGCTGTTTTTAATAATACGACAACAGATATTGATGCAACAAATAACTTTTGGGGAGATCCATCAGGCCCATATCATGCTACAACAAATACTTCAGGACTAGGATATGAAGTTACAGATTATGTTATTTATGGTCCTTGGCTAACACAACCAGCAAATACCTTTATTGCTGATTTTAATTTTGATGGTCGTGTTAATGGTTTTGATCTTTCAATACTTGGAATTGCATTTGGTGAAGAAAATAGTGATGCAAACTGGAATCCTATTTGTGATATATTTACATCAGACAGAATTGATGGATTTGATTTAGCTCTATTTGCTACTTATTTTGGGCAAATCTCATTTAAGTCAACAGCTATTCTTAATAATTCAAATCCTTCAATAGCTATATTGCTAAATGAACCATCATATTATGATAACGATGATACTTTTAAAATCTATATCACAGGTTTGGGTATTGAAGATTTCTCCAGTATAGCATTCGATTTAATTTATAATACAAATGCACTGAATGTAATAAATATTGATAAACTTACAGTTACTGATCACCCAGAAATAATTACATTGAGCAGAAATAGAACAGATAGACAAAAAATTATTTTTGGAAGTAGTATATACAATAATCCTTTTAGTTTTTCTGATGGTGATATTTATGAAATTACATTTGAAATTACAGATCCAAATGCTACTATTGTAGTTGGACTAGCGTATCTAGGTG
>CAZUQY010000185.1:0-6326 GCA_964622935.1 uncultured Bacteroidales bacterium
ATTGAAGATTCTGAACGTGCAATGCAAAAATGGGTAGTTTTCTTTCTGACACTAACTAGAACGATAAATATGTCTTTATTTTTAAGAAGTAGAGTCTTTTTCATAATATATATTTTGAAAATATTATCTCACAAATTATGCCTAGAATACTAACTATTTAATATCAAAGATTTCACCTAATATGTAAGTTGCATTTTTTTCTTTGGATTTAAAAGCATTTATCATTGATTGAGCAAGTATTGATGTATCAATACCACGGTACTTTCTAACGAATGGGAAAATCTTCGCAAAGAAGTTCACAATCTTTGCAGCAAAGACCTCTCCCCTCCTCTTTTCATTCCGCTCACCCATTAACACACTTGGTTGAAAAACAAAGCATCTTTCGAAACTTAAATCTTTCACTTTATCTTCGAGTTTACCTTTGATTTTCGAGTAAAAAATTGAGGATTTCGAACTTGCTCCAGATGATGATACTAGAACATACGATCCTACTTCGTTGTCTCGTGCAGCTTTAGCTACATTATACTGATAAGTATAGTCCACCTTATATTGAACTTCTTTGCTTCCTGCTTGTTTTATTGTAGTTCCCATACATGAAAAAAGCACATCACCTTTAATAAGATTGGCAAAACTTTCAAGATTATCAAAATCAACTAAAACTTCTTCAAGTTTTTCGCTTTGCAATCCAGTTTCTCTTCTTGAAAGCACTATTACCTTACCAAAATCGGTGTCTGCAATTAACTTTTTTGTCAATTGAAAGCCAGTAAGACCAGTTGCTCCTATTACTATTGCAGTTTTCTTGTCCATATTTAACTAAATATTATATTTTCCAAAAGTATACTTTTTTATTAGACTTCTAATATCAAAACATAGGCTATCAACAACAAAACCTCTAACATTTGTCTTTAACAGTATAATTTATTTACTTTACAAGATATTTATGAATATTAAGTTTGAAAAATATCACGGTGCAGGTAATGACTTCATTATTATTGACTCAAAAGACCTTGCCAAGCCTATAGAAGCAAAGCAAATTGAACTTCTTTGTCATAGGCGTTTTGGGATAGGTGCTGATGGAGTGATACTTATTAAAGACTCACGAACTAACGATTTTGAAATGCAATATTTTAATTCTGACGGTTATGAAGGCACTATGTGTGGTAATGGCGGAAGATGTATTGCTCACTATGCGAATAGACATAAATATGCAAAGAAAAAGATGACATTTTTAGCTATAGATGGTATTCACCATGCTGAAATAATTAAAGAGACTGTTTTTCTTGGGATGAATGATGTTTCAAATATCATTGAGTTTGAAGATGGACTATTTATGAATACAGGCTCTCCTCATTTCGTAAAATTTGTAAAAAGCATAGACAATCTCGACATTGTAAATGAAGGTCGTAAACTAGCTGATGACAAAAGATTTTCACCGGATAGAACAAACGTAAACTTCATTGAATTCAATCAGATTCAATCAAAAATAGCTACTTTCGAACGAGGTGTAGAAGATGAGACACTGGCTTGTGGTACTGGAACTATTGCTGCTGCAATTTCAATTAATTTAAAAATATCTCCAAATACTAATTCAATAAACCTTTTAGCTAAAGGTGGAAAACTAAATGTTAGTTTTATTGTCACTGACAAAAAGTATTCAGATATAATCTTAAGTGGTCCAGCGAAATTCGTTTTTAAAGGCGAGATTGAGTTGTAATATATCCTATCAAATTTTCTAGTGCAAAAAAAAGGCAGAAAACTCCGCCTTAATATATTATTTTAATATTAGTTCTTAATCATTAGGAATGTATGTTTCAGTCACTCTATCAACAATATCATTTTTAGTAACATTAAGCTCAAGAACTATTCTAAGAATAGTCTTTGAACCAGCTAGATACTCAATATGCGAAAGTGGAAGATCTGTTCCTTCTTCTGTTACTCCTTGAATATAAACAGTATGGTTCTCTGCAGTATCTGAATATTCCTGAGCATCTATTCTCAAATATGTAAAAGATAAAATAGAATCAGTAGCTTCTTCATAACCCATATTTACAAAGAAAGGTGTTTCTTTATCAGACTGAGTACCCATATAACCAATATCTTCAGAAAACTCACCAGACAAATTTATAGGATCATATAAATCAGCATTAACTCTAAAATATGTTCTTGCTCCATCCCATGTATGAGCATAAACTTTAGGAAATCTTATTCTTCCTGGAACACGTGTATCAACAGAAACACTTGAATTATATGATGTATCATCATTAAGATTAAACGTATTTCTGGTTGTAGCATAAGAATTAATAAAAGGATCAGAAATATTTCCTACTCTTACATTCTTGTCTTTTGTACTTATATTGCCAGCCTCATCTGTTGCAGTGTAAGTAATGATAATTTCTTCTACTCTTTTCAGATATCCATCTTCATTTATTGACAACTCATCTTCTAGATTGTCAGTAATTATGATACTTGAATTTTTAGATGCATTATCTTCAACATAAACTCTTGGATCGACATATTCTGTAAAAAGCAAAAGAGTTGTATCTCCAGTTTGAACAATATTTCCATCTGCACCTAAAAAGTAAATCTTAGGACCCTGTGTGTCAGAGTTACAAGCTGTAAATGCAAATAATGCAGCAATAAATACTGTTAATAAAATAAAAAATGATTTTTTCATAATTTTTCCTTTAGTAAACAACTGTAAAATTAAAAAATATATTTATATATCGCAAATATATAATATTTTTATTATTCATGAAGCACTCGTTTAAAAAAAACGATATAAATCTTCACTTTATTGTGGGGTATAGGTTTCAACCACTTGTGAATCCGGCACACCGTTAAATGTAACATTTAATTCTAAAACAATTTTAGTAATTGTTTTTGTTCCATTCAAATATTCAATTCTAGAAAGTGGTAAATTCCCATCTTCACGCCCGGCAATCTGCACACTATTTCCTAAATCATCAGTAAAGTCCTGAGCATCAATCTTCAATAAAGCAAAACTCAATATTGAGTCTATTGCTTGTTCGTATGTTAAATCAGTAAAAAATGGAGTCTCTGTATCAGATACCAGCCCCATGTAAGCAATCGATTCAGAAAATGAAGTTGAAATTTCTGGAGAAAACAAATCGGCATTGATTTTAAAAGAAGACGTTTCTCCTCCAATTTCCTGAATATACACTTTTGGGAAAACTAATCTGCCACTAATTCTCGTATCCGCAGCTACTGTTGAAACGTAAGTAGTTTCAGCCAATTGAGAACTCGTTCTTTCTGTTTGATAAGAACCGGTAAATGGGCTTGATATATTTTCGATAAAAATTTCTCTTGTTGCAATTGAAGTATTGGACGCTTCATCAGTTGCAGTATAATTAATTGTGTACTGACCCGTTCTTCTTAAATTCCCAGCAGTTGTAGTAGACAATACATCTTCAACATCATTTGTAAGAATAATATCCGCAGCATCTGAAACATTATCTTCAACAGAAACCCCAGGATCAATGTATATCGAAAACAGTAACACTGTCGTATCTATTTGATTATCAGATAAAATATTACCATCTGCATCCAATACGTATATATTTGGTGCTTGTGTGTCCTTATTACAACCAATAAGTGCAAGCATAGCATAAAATAAAATGCCTAAGATTAGAAATTTAAATTTGTTCATGTGTCTAATTTTTAATATTACACAATATAAGACATATATCAATTTGAAACAAATTTATTTAACGGAAAGCCCAATTGGACAAAATGCCCTGTATTTAATTAGTTAACAATAAATTTACTGCTTAGAATACTATTTCTTAAACGTATAAAGTATATTCCTGAACTTAACTCACTTATATCAAGTAATTTTTGTCCAGATTGAATTTTCACTACCTTAATTAATTTTCCAGATGAATTATATACTTCTATAAACTCGTCTTGCGAACAATTATCGATTTCCACAGTAATGTAGTTATTTGCCGGATTTGGATATACTCTGAGATTCGATTTTTTTACAATACTCTCAATTTCATTTATTAAAGTTTGACCAACACGTACATAATCAAAATAAACGACTGATCCCCTATCATTAACTGATCTAAATCTTATTAATACTTCTTGATTTTTAAATTGATCCAACGAAATATCTACTGTATCAAAATCAGCTCTTGTTTCTGGAACAAAAGAGGTTAAACTTGAATTGCCTTCCACAGTCGCCATGTCTTCGCCACCATTACGCCACAATTCATATGGAAAACTTAAACCACAATCGGTACTCAATTCGACAACAACACTATCCTTATACAAGTATTCAACTCTTTTTTTGTAAGCATAAGTAAAACTAAAATATAGTGGTTCACTATCAGGAAGTTCAATGATTGGCAGGTTTGCATAATCGACCTCCCAATTCCTAGTACCATATGTGCCAAAATTTAATCCTAACGCGTTAAACTGCAAATCTATACCCCAAGCTAAATTCTCCCAAGTTGCAAGATTATCAGGATTCTGAATTAACCAATTTGATTCTGAGAGTTCATCAGCGAATTCAGTATTATATGGAAAATCTTCTTCTTGAATTACATAATAATCGACAATGTCTGCATTGTCAAATCTGTCATACTCCCGATAATTAGCAATAGTACTAACTACACTATGCAAATGATTATGCCCATTTTCAAATTCATATGAATCTGTTTCAAAAACAAATTCTTGTCCTTGGTCTAATGTAATCTCCAAAAGAGAATCAACAATAATCAAATCATTCAAATAAATTTGTAAATTAATCTGATCAAGACTTTCAACACCTTCATTTGCAATTCTAATTTGGGAACTGAAGACTCTATCCTCAGGACAGATAATATTATTTACAGGCTGAATTATTTCACATGACAAATCATATTCGTTTGAAACAGGAGGTTCAGGAGTATATGTCAATGCAAGATAATTATACGCCTCAAAAACGTCGATTAATCCATTTCGAAAAATATTATCCTCTCCTACTTCACCTAAATCAATAGCGGTATTATAAAGAGCATATTTTAATTCATAAGCTGATGCCATAGGAAAAGCCTCAGCTAATAACAAAAGTGCACCTGAAACATGAGGACAAGCCATTGATGTTCCAGACAACAAACCATATTCATTTGAACCGATGCAAGATCTTACGTTTACACCAGGAGCAGAAACTTCTGGTTTTATTTGCAAGCTTCCTGGTTCTGAGACGCAAGGTGTTGGTCCTCTGCTCGAAAAGGATGCTATCGCAGTTCCACCTGGCTGTATGGCTCCAATTGCCATAGGATTAACTAAATTAAAAGCACGCATTGCAGGAAAACCCGTCGTTGATTCCCCAGGGCCATCATTACCGGCAGAGAAAGGAGAACAAATACCAGCAGTTTCTATTGCAATGAATATTTCAGCTTCGACCATTTCGCACGCTCCAAACTGCGCAGCAAGAGAATAATCATAACCCCATGAATTATTTATTACTTTAGGAACATCATCTGTTGTTTCTGGATTACCATCCGGATCCAATACCCATTGAAAAACAGCCATAAAATCTGTTGGGTCAAGCAATTCGCTATCTGAAGTTGCAACAGGGTCTGTAGCTATCCACATAGCATTCCATGCAACTCCAATTGTATCATTGGTAGCTCTATCTAGTCCTAATACAGTTCCTGTTGTATGTGTACCATGACTAGAAGAAGCATGATCTGCAGGTAATTCACTGCGAACACTATACCAACACTGATCCATAGGGTAATGATTCCCGGCAAAATTATCGTCTATTGCTGGATGATCAGAATTTACACCTGTATCCATACTAAGAAAAAGCATATTACGTCCAGTATATCCCAACTCCCAAAGTCTATGAGCATTTATAGTTTCAAGTCCGGGCTCAGCACCACCAACTGACTTTCCATTGGCAATTATTAGCTCACTTGTTTCTGATATTCGATATCTTGGAGAATTCATATCAATATATCTAACATTATCAATATCACTAATCCTATAAATCAATGATGTTCTAATTTCAATGTTAATCATATTTACACCCCAAAATGAATTCAATTTTTTGATATCGCGTTCAATATCTATTTCCCTAAAATCAATTTCGTCATAAAACTCCGACAATGATTTTTCTGCATTATTTTTCAAAAGGGAAACGACTGACTTAATACGAGTATCAAAATCTGAATGCTGCTCGTCAAGCTGCATTGCCAATTCATCTAAACTCTGTTCATTACTAAAAAAGACATTAATCTCAGTAAATTCAGCAGCATTTTTATTATTTAGTGTCAGAAAGAAAACTACCCATTTTTGCATTGCACGTTCAGAATCTT
>CAZUQY010000186.1:0-6278 GCA_964622935.1 uncultured Bacteroidales bacterium
TTTAGTATTGTTTAAAAATTGCATAGAAAAAATCACTTTGCAATACTTAATTTATAGCAAAGTCACAATACTTAATCTAAAAATGCCTTAGATACTTTTTGGAGTGAAGTATTTTAATAATTTCCCAGTGTCAGGTTCTATATCTGCCCATTTATAAAAGTCAAGGCTGATATTAATTACAGCACAAGTAGGGACTTCTTCTAAGGACCCTCCAGTGAGGAGATTTGCAAAACCGGTTGTTCCAGGGTTATGACTAATCAAAAAGATATGATTTATCTTGGGGTTTTGATCCATAAGTACTTCTATGTACTCGGATACACTACACAAATATAGTTCATCAATAAATTGGATTTTTTCAATTGGATAACCGACTTTATCAGCTATTATCTTAGCAGTGCTTGTAGCTCTATCAGCTGGACTTGAAATAATGAGATCAACTTTTGGAAGGTTTTGAGCAAGATATTCTCCCATTTTTGGTGCATCCTTTTCGCCTTTGGCGTTTAATGGCCTGTCAAAGTCATATAAATCGTTATCCCAGTCCGATTTTGCATGACGAATCAATGTTAGCAGTTTCATTTGGTTTTAAATAAAGAGTAGTTTAGCAATCAAATATTTGTTTGTTTAAATCTGTGTTGCAATTTTATAAAAATTATCAATATGATTGTAAAAAAAACAGATATTTATTTAACTTACTGTTGAACCTGGGCTTGAGAATGATTCAGGACTAATAAATTTTAGGCTTCCATCTTTATCTTCTGCCATTAAAATCATTCCTTGCGATTCAATACCCCTAAGTTTGCGTGGTGCTAAATTGACCAACACACACACCTGTTTTCCTATGATATCTTCAGGCTTATAGTATTTTGCAATACCTGATACAATTGTACGTTTATCAATGCCAGTGTCAATAAGCAATTTTATAAGTTTATCAGTCTTTGGTACTTTTTCTGCTTCAAGAATTGTAGCGATGCGAATATCTTGTTTTATAAAATCGTCATATGTGATAACTTCTTTTTGAGGTGCAGGTTTAGAATTTTCAACTTGATTCATTTCTTTTGTTTTATTCAATTTGTCTATTTGTGCTTGAATAGAATCATCTTCTATTCTTTCAAAAAGGAGTTCTGCTTTATTTAATTTATGTCTTGCAGGTAAAAGGTCAAAGTGATTTACATCCTCCCACTCTGGTTTTTCAATATTAAGCATTTGTAAAAGCTTTTCTGTTGTGAAGGGGAGAAATGGCTCAGCCAAAACTGCTGAAATAGCACAAAGTTGTAATGAATAATATAAAATAGTTTTTACTCTGGATTCATCGGTTTTAATTAGTTTCCAAGGCTCTGTGTCTGCAAGATATTTATTGCCAAGTCTAGTTATGTTAATTGCATTTTTTAATGCTTCGCGGAATTTGTAGTTGTCAATATTTGTCTCAATGTTCTTTTTTATTGAGGCAATATCATTTCGGATTTTCTTTTCAAAGTCAGAGTCTTCATTCGGTTGAGGAACAATTCCACCAAAGTATTTGTGCGTTAAAACCAAAGCTCTATTAACAAAATTCCCCATTATTGCTACAAGCTCATTATTATTTTTAGCTTGAAAGTCTTTCCAAGTAAAATCATTATCTTTGGTTTCAGGTGCATTTGCACAAAGAACATATCTCAGAACATCTTGTTTTTGAGGAAAATCATTGAGATACTCGTGTAACCATACAGCCCAGTTTCTTGAAGTAGAAATTTTATCTCCTTCGAGATTAAGAAATTCATTAGAAGGAACATTTTCTGGTAAAATATATGAGCCTTCATGTTTAAGCATAGATGGGAAAATAATACAATGGAAAACAATATTATCTTTCCCAATAAAATGTACAAGTTTAGTTTCTTTATCTTTCCAGTATTTTTCCCAATTAGGAGTAAGTTCTTTAGTTGCCGATATGTATCCTATTGGGGCATCAAACCAAACATACAGTACTTTATTTTTTGCTTCTTTAAGTGGCACTGGAACACCCCATTCAAGGTCACGAGTTACTGCTCTTGGGAATAGACCTGAGTCAAGCCATGATTTACATTGGCCATAAACATTTGGTTTCCATTCTTTGTGTTCTTCAAGTATCCATTGTTTAAGTTCATTTTCATATTTGTCAAGAGGTAGAAACCAGTGTTTCGTTTCTTTTAAAATGGGATTGTTTCCACTTATAACCGAACGAGGATTGATTAGCTCTTCAGCACTTAAGCTCGAGCCACATTTTTCACATTGGTCTCCATAAGCATCTTCTGCGCCACATTTAGGACATGTCCCCATGATGTAACGATCAGAAAGAAATTGTTGTTCTGCTTCATCATAAAACTGCATGGTTGTTTTTTCAATGAATTCTCCTTTGTCATAAAGAGTGGTGAAGAACTCTGAAGCAGTTTCGTGATGAATTTTGTTACTTGTCCTACTGTAAATGTCGAAACTAATCCCAAAATCTTCAAAAGATTTTTTAATAATTGTGTGATATCTATCAACTATATCTTGAGGGCTAACACCTTCTTTTTTTGCTTTTAATGTAATTGGAACGCCATGTTCATCTGACCCGCCAATAAAAACAACATCTTGTTTTTTTAATCTTAAAAATCTGGCATAAATGTCTGCAGGAATATAAACACCTGCTAAATGTCCAATGTGTACAGGCCCGTTAGCATATGGTAAAGCTGAGGTTACAGTATATCTTTTAAACTTTGTCATTTATTATGTTTTTTGCAAAGATAAAAAAAGACAGTTGACACTCGCTATAAGACAGCTAAAAAAGATTAACCAGCAATTGTTTTTATTAAAGCATATTGCCGAGTTTGATTCCAAAATATATTGTTCGAGGAGATGTAGGCCCATAAATATATGCAGGATCTCTGTCGATTCCACTATCAAAATCATTTTGAAACGAATTGAAGATGTTTTTTATTCCACCAAATATTTGAAAGGATGCTCCATTAAGCTTAATGTTTTGTTTTGCTCTAAATCCTAGATCAAAAAATGGTTTCGACGTTTTAAGTTCTCCAACTTCAGGGTTTAATAGGGTGTTGCCAAAATAAGGAACTATCATTTTTCCTGTATATGTTCCTGTTATAGAAAGTCCGGTTTTCTTGGTTGGGTTATAATTGATTGCAAAAAAGCCATAGTTATCTGGAGTTCTGAAAAATCTCCGTTCATTAAACTCTTGAGGTTCTTCATATAAACTATTTTGAAAAGTAAAACCTGACTTTAAAGAAATTTGTTTATTTGGGTAGAAATTTAGTTCTAGGTTAATCCCCTTTACACTTGCTCCAGATACAGCATTTATTCTTGTGTAGATAACTGTTCCGTTTTCATCAGGAGTGCCGAATTCATTAACAAAAGGATTGTTTAGTACAGTGTAAAACCCTTCGGCTAGAAAACTAATATTTATCTTCCCAATATTTTTCCTGAAATCAATAGAGCTGCTTATACTGTGACTAGTCTCTTGTATAAGATTGTCAGCACTTCTATGAATAATTTTTCTTGATCCTGATGTTTCAATATGTAGATCTTCATCAAAAATTTGAGGAGCTCTGTAGCCTTGGGAATAACTAATCCTATATTGAAGAAATTCTGTTAAATTATATAATAAGTTAATTCTTGGACTGAGAACATGACCGCTCTTTTTGCTGTCACTATCTTCAAGATTATTTACTAAATAATTGTCGTATCTTGCGCCAAGGCTGATTTTTAGTCTATTTAGGTTATAATCATATTGTGCAAATATTCCATTTGTAATCAATTGTTGATTAGCAATTGTTGTGTTAGGAGCCATAGGAATTTCTACAATTTGATCATCCTCGATTACTATGTTTTCAAGGTCTGGATACCCAAATTTTGTGTCAATGAGATTTGATCCATTACTTTCTATACCTGCAACCAGTGTGGATTTGGTTTGTCTCATTGTGTATTGCACGCCTGTAGAATATGAAAGGTCTTTGGTTTCACCGTAATCAGACAAAGAATTGTTTGCTCCATAGTAGCTTTTGCGGATAATGTGTTGAGCCGAACCATATATTGCGATTTGATCCTTCTCTCTGACAAATATGTCAAAATTAAGAGCTACTGTATTTATTCCATGTTGCACAGATTCTGCTATGTCAGCCATATGAAGAGGATAATCAAAATCATTCCCACCTCTTCGGGTTTCATTGATACTGAAATAGTCAAAACTTAGTTTCGTTTTCTGACTAAAACGGTGAAATATTCTTGTTCCAATGGTTGTATTGATCGATTTTGATAGTTCAGAGAAACCATCATTATTAATATCAAATGGTGTTCTATCTTTATGGAAACCATAAATTGACATTCCTGTTTTAGAATCTGAGGATACAATGGATGTATTTAAGCTAATGTCAGTCTCTTTAGCGTAGTTAGAGGTGTTTTTTAGTCCTATACCTATTAAATTTTCTGTTGCTCCAAATTCATAAGAATTAGTAATGGGATCTTTTAATATAAGATTTACAGTTCCTGCAATTGCATTGCTTCCGTATAAAGCAGAGCCTCCACCTCGTACAATCTCTACTCGTTCAATCATATTTGCAGGGATAAGTTCAAGAGCATAAACGCCTGCTAAACCACTAAATATAGCTCTTGAATTAATAAGTATTTGTGAGTATGGCCCCTCCATTCCATTCATCCGAAGTTGATTAAACCCGCAATTCTGACAGTTGTTTTCAAATCTTAATCCAGAGCAAAAGTTTAATCCATCACCAATAGTAACAGTATTATTTGATTCCATCGATTTAGGAGTTAAAGTATTGACAACAGTAGTGGATTCTTTCCGGTTTTTTTTGTTTCTATCTCCTGTTACTACGACTTCATTAAGACCAAGAGCGTCTGTTTGTAGTTCAAAATTAAGTTCTATAGTTTCGCCAGATTTGATTGAGATTGTTTGTTCTGATGGTTTGTATCCAAGTGATTGGGCAATGATTGTGTATTCTCCTTCAGGCATGTTAATCAGCTGGTAATGACCAGTTTCATCTGTTGCTGTTCCAATGGTTGTGTTAGTTACCATTATGTTTACAAAAGCGATGTGTTCATCACAGCATTTTACATGTCCTATGATATTGGCATCTGAATTATTTTGAGCATATATCTGTATTTGAAGAAATACAAATAATGTGATAAATAAATATCTCATTTATAGTTTTTTACCTGTTATTATTAATCTTGTTATTGCACTAAACGAATGTTATGAATTAACAGGTGGTGGGCGGATTAAAAAAGTTTCAAAATTGAGAAATACGTTGTAATATTCGAAAAATAAGTGTTTGATTTTATTTATTTTTCGGTAAATGATTGCTGTCGTGGAAAATAAAATTAGAACTAGTAATACATAATTTAGTATTTGATAAATCTGAATTTCATTATCAGTGTGTTGGTGTTTTGCTTCTCCTGATGACGTTTTTTCTGATTTGTTGAAAGGATGGGCATGAGAGATTACTTTTCCGTCTTCAAGTTTATGAATGTGTATAAAGACTACATTGTTGATTAGTATGATGCTCAAACCTATTAAGATGAACAGAATCATAATACTATTAATAGTCTTTTTAAGTTTCATGACTGCAAAAATATTAAAAAGATAATATTATGAAGCTAAAATTTGTTAGTTTATTGTTAAATTTTTTAATAGGGATTAAATGAAGTATGGATTGTGCCTTTATTATTGGGAAATATTTATTCGACATTCCCTTCTATCCAGTTAATTATTTCATCATCATCAGGACTTGTTTTTGTGCTAATTACTTTTTCAAGAAATCCTTCTTCATTGATTAGGTATTTTTGAAAATTCCATTTCACACTAGACGACTTAAACCCGTTTAGATTAACATCGGTTAGGTATTTATATATTTCAGCTTTCTTTTTTCCTGTAACTTTTATTTTTGACATCATTGAGAATGTAACCCCATAGTTAGTTGAACAAAAATTTAAAATTTCTTCGTTTGTACCAGGGTCCTGATTCATAAAGTCATTTGAAGGAAAACCTATAATGATGAAATTCTGATCACTGTATTTTTCATATATTTCCTGTAATTCTTTAAATTGTTTAGTGAAACCACATTTAGATGCCGTATTAACAATCATTATTTTTTTGCCTTGCAAAGAACTAAAGTCAAATTCATTGCCGTTTATATCTTCAACTTTAAATTGGTAAATAGATTTGATTTCTTGATTTTCAGTTTGGCTCATAAGTAAAGTAGTTAACAATGATAATATAACTATTAAGATTGATTTTTTCATTTCTAATTTTT
>CAZUQY010000187.1:0-6261 GCA_964622935.1 uncultured Bacteroidales bacterium
AGCTAGCATTTTTTTACATACAACTTTATCGAATGTAATTACTGAAGAAATATGATTTGATGCTGAATATGGAATATTTAAAATATCAAGCATTGCCTGAACTTTGCCATCTTCGCCAAGAGATCCGTGCAGAGTTATATAAGCGTAGTCAAATTGTATTTTTTTTTCATTTTTAATAAAAGAAAAATCATTTAGGTCAATCTTGTATTCTTTTTGATCAGAAAGGCAAAAGAATCCCTCTTTGCGTGCGTCAACAAGAAATGTAGTGTAAATATTTTTATCCAGGCTGTTTAATATCTGATTTCCAGAATTTATACTAATATGTCTTTCAGATGTGTATCCTCCTGCAATTATTGCTATGGTTCTCATAAATCTTGACTTTTTGAAGGGTTATTTTTTTCTGATTTTTAGTTTTTGGCCGATGCTTAGACTTGAAGGATCTGTAATTCCGTTTAATTTAAGAATGTCATCAGATGAAATTCCATCGTATTTTAATGAAATTCCATATGGACTATCGCCAGATTTTACTGTATAATACTCATAGTTAGGATCAATGGGTTCTTCTTTAGGCTTGTTTGTGCTTGGGTTTATACCTACAAATCTTTGTTTTTCATCGAAGCTTTGAGAGTTAACAATTTTATATTTTGACTCAAGTGCTGCAGGCACATAAACTTTAAGATTTTGTCCAACCCTAATCATATTTCCTGAGATTCCATTCCAAGCTCTTAGGTTGGCGGTTTCAACTCCATACCATGACGCAATTAGTCCAACTGCATCTCCAGATTTTATTGTATATGCCAATGCAACAGTTCCTTCAGGTTGAGCTGCTGATGGAATATAATCAACATAGTTATCTACAGCTTTTAATTCGTAATTTTCTGGATTAAAAAATATCGTGTCCTTGTAATTATAAATAGAATCCTCAAGTTCAATAAATTTACTGATATATTGACGTCTCATTCGGAGAGGATATTCTTTAGTTTTTGCTGGAATAATATCTAACTTATACTGTGGATTTAATTCGCGTGTTTGGCCAATATCTATTCCAAGAACAGAGTCAAGTTGAGCAAAATGAAGTTGATCTCTAACCATTACTGTATCGACATCATCATAAAATAGGATGTGTTCTGGTTTAAAGTTATGTTCGTCGGCATATTCAAAAAGATACACGATTGCAATAAACCCAGGTACATAATTACGTGTTTCGTTTGGCAAATATGGGTAGAGTTCCCAGTAGTTTGTTTTTCCTCCTGATCTGCGTATTGCGTTGTTAATTGTTCCTGGGCCTGCATTATAGGCAGCTAAAGCTAAAGTCCAATTACCGTATGTTTCATACAAACTTTTAAGATAACGGCATGCTGCATCAGTTGATTTTTCAGGATCTGATCTTTCATCAATATATGAGTTTATTTCCAAACCCATTCCAAGTCCAGTTTTGTACATAAATTGCCATAACCCTGTTGCGCCTGCTCTTGACTTTGCAAGAGGATTAAGAGCAGATTCTATTATGGGCAGATATTTTAATTCTAAAGGGATATTATAAGCATCAAGTTTTTCTTCGAACATAGGGAAATACTGTTGAGATAGTCCCATGAATTTAGGAGCTATCCATCTGCCATTTTTAACATATCTGTCAAGATATTTTTGCACATTAGCATTGTATGACAAATCGATAGGAGTGACGATATTTTTTATTCTTACCTCGAATAGCGAGTCAGAAATATCTGTGTCGAAATTATAACGATCTTCTGGTTCTAGAAATTCAATAGTATCTCTGCCGGTATAGTAAAACCAGTCCATAAGAAGGCTGTCGAGGTGGTCAGCCATTGTGTAGCCATCATTGGTTCTGAGAACAATCGAATCATTGTCAGCAAAAGCAATTCCAGGACTAAACAATGTAAGTATAAATATTATCTGTAAGACCTTTTTCATAGTTAAAATTTAATTGTACATCCAATGCCGGGGGTAGCTGTTCGTGTATAGTAATTATTTATTGGTTGAGGTAAGATTCTAAGACTTAAGTCGTCACTAATGTCGAAATCAAATAAGTTTGCATCAACATTTGCGTCAACCATTTGAATTGCGTAAAATAAAATGACTCCAATTATATTGAGATCTCGGTTTTTACGATACCTATCCATGTAGTCCAATAATGCATTTTCATTAAAAATCTCACTTCCGTCAGGATTAATAAATTCGTCAATCTCTCCGTCATTTCTCAGAATCATTGCGGTTTTATATCGGTTAAATTCTTTTTGATTTTGTATAGCTAGATATGAAAAAGCTCCTATACCTCCATAAACGATAGGTATTTTCCAGTATTTCTTATTATAAAACTGTCCTAATCCAGGAAGTACAGCAGAATAAATTGTTGCCTTACGTGGTGAATGCAAAGCTACAGATTCGTCACCTTGTGATTGTGCTAAACACAAGATTGAGATTATTGAAAACAATACGAACATTAGTATTTTAGACCAAATATTCAAAGTTTATATGTTTAGTTTGTCAAGAATAGCAATTATTCTTTCTAAATCGCTATCAGTTTTAAATGGAATTACAATTTTTCCACTTCCTTTTGCATTTCTTTTAAATCCGACACTGGTAGCAAAATAGTTTGAAAGGTGTTTTTGTAATTGTTCATAGTCTTCTGCAGTTGCCAGTGCTTTTCTTTTAATATTACTATTCCCGTTTTTTACATCGTTGTTAAGTTCTCGGATAATATCTTCAACTCTACGAACTGAAAAATCATATTTCAATATTTGATCATAAATCATGAGTTGAGTTTCATCATCTTTAACAGAAATTAGAGCTCGAGCATGCCCCATTGAGATTTTTTCTTCTTTAATTCCCAATTGAACTTTTGCAGGCAAATTTAATAGACGAGTATAATTTGAAACTGTAGAACGTTTTTTTCCGACTCTTTGGCTGAGGGCTTCTTGAGTAAGCTTACATTCGTCCATAAGTCGTTGATAACTAATGGCAACTTCAATGGCATTAAGATCTTCTCTTTGAATGTTTTCGACAAGAGCCATTTCAAGCATTCCTTGATCATCAGCTAATCTGATATAAGCTGGAATCTTGTTTAGTCCAGCTAATTTTGATGCGCGTAATCTTCTTTCGCCTGAAATAAGTTGAAATTTACCATTATCAAGAACTCTAACAGTTATTGGTTGAATAACTCCTAACTCTTTAATTGATTCAGATAATTCATTTAGGGCTTCTTTATCAAAATTTGTGCGTGGTTGAAATGGATTTGATTCGATCAAATCTATGCGTATTTCGTTTGCTTCTCGTCGTATATCATTGTTAGACGCACTAGTGTCAATAAGAGCATCAAGACCTCTTCCCAGAGCATTTTTCTTCGCCATATTATTACTTTAAAATTTTTTCTTCTTCGTTTATTTTTGTCAGATTGTTTCTTTGCAGAAACTCACGAGCAAGGTTGAGGTAGTTTGTAGCTCCTTTTGATGTTATATCATAGTCGACAATGCTTTGACCAAAACTTGGAGCTTCGCCAAGCTTAACGTTACGATGAATGATTGTTTCAAATACCATGCTATCAAAGTGCTTTCTTACTTCGTCAAGTATTTGATCAGATAGTCGTAAACGAGAATCATACATTGTCATAACAAACCCTTCAATGTCGAGATCAGGATTAAGGTGTCCTTGAACAATTCTAATGGTATTAAGTAGTTTTCCTAATCCTTCAAGAGCAAAGTATTCGCATTGAACAGGTATTAGCACTGAGTCAGATGCTGTAAGTGCATTTACTACTATTAGTCCTAGCGAAGGAGAACAGTCAATAAGTATAAAGTCATATTTGTCACTCACTTTGTCGAGAACATATTTTAGAACTTTTTCCCTATTTGGTAATTCGAGCATTTCTATTTCTGCTCCTACTAAATCAATATGACTTGGCAATAAATCTAGGCCTTCAATGCTACTTGACAAAATTACATTTGACGGATCTTCATCACGAATAAGAGTTTCGTAAAGACCGGTACGGATATTTCTCACATCGAATCCCAAACCAGAAGTCGCATTTGCTTGAGGATCTGCATCAACAACAAGAACTCTGTTTTCCAGAACTGCCAAACTTGCAGCTAAGTTAATCGCTGTAGTTGTTTTTCCAACACCCCCTTTTTGATTTGCTAAAGTTATAATCTTACCCATCGTTACTTTTTTAATTGAGCATCAAAAGTACAATATTTACATTAATTAATGGTACATGAAATATCAGACTTTTTAACATTATTAACAATTTTGAAAATTATGTAATTTAAATGATTGCTTGTCAGTAGATTACAAATGTTAATTGTTGATATTTTCCAGAAAATCAATGATGTCTTGAACTGTATTGATGTTTTGAGGAAGAGAGTACGAGGAATAATTATCAACGAACTCATATATTCCCGCTCTATTGTAGACATTATTCTTATTGTCAGTCTTAATTTTTAATATGTTATCATTATAAACGAGAAAGTAGCCTTTAAAGTATGTTCCGCTTGTTTTACAAGCACATGTTTTTGCTTGGAACTTGGTTTCAGTCAATATTATTGAATCTCCTGCAAGGCAATGCCCAAAACTGTATGATTCCATTAGAAAAGTTTCTTCGTCAAAATATAGTTTTATAAACTTTTGTGTTGGTGTTTCCACTAATAATACTTCTTCAGGAATTAGTATTTTGGTTTTACCATGAATTTTTTCGCGAGCTTTAACAAAATTATAGTAGCTGTGTTTTCCTGCCTTTACAAACATTTCTGTTTCAAAATTGTCATAATAAACAACTCTTGCTTTTTCCCATTTGTTATTAGTTTTACAAGAGGCAAAAACAATAATAATTACCACGATATAGGCAATTATTTTTGTCACTTTAGGATAATTCGTTTTTTAACTGGAGCATTTTTAGAGCAGCAACAGCAGCTTCGGTGCCTTTGTTTCCATGTTTGCCTCCTGATCGATCTAGAGCTTGCTGTTGATTGTCAGTAGTCAGAACACCAAAAGCCACAGGAGCACCTGTTTGTAGATTAACATTCATAATGCCTTGAGTCACTCCGGAACAGACGAAGTCAAAATGACGAGTTTCGCCTTGGATAACACAACCTAGACAAATAACAGCATCAGCTCCTGCAATTTCGATTAAATATTTTGCACCAAGAGCAAGCTCAAAGCTCCCTGGAACAGATTTTAGAATTATATTATTGTTGCTGTAACCGTATTTGTTAAGTGTTTCAATAGCAGCTTCTGTAAGGTTTGCAGTAATTTCTTGATTCCACTCTGATACAACTATCCCAATTTTATATTTTGTTTCGGATGTCTGCTTTGCGATACCAGACTCTTTATAAACGGAAAGGTTTTTAAGTTCGCTTGCCATAGTATATTTTATAAAAAAATGGGGCTGTGAAGCCCCGGTTATTTAAGTTTTAATATTTGTTACAGTTTCATTTCGCAACGCTTAATATATTTTTCAATTTCGCGTTGTTGTGGCGTATCGTAAAATTCAGATTCTATTTTTTTGTAAATATTAATAGCTTCCTGATAGTTATTTAACAATTCATAAGTCTGTCCAGCTTTCATAAGAAATACAGGACTTAAGAATTCATTATTAGCTTGTTCAGAAGCTTTAAGGTAATGATCTAAAGCTTCATCCATATCGCCAAGCTCCATGTACGCATCACCAATAAGGTTAATTGCCATTGCTCCAACCATTGGGTCATCACTGTCAAAATCTTCTAGATATTCAATTGCTGATTCATAATCACCAAGTCTCATATAACAAACACCTGCATAATAGTCAGCTGCATTTCCCATTGGAGTTCTTCCATAATCATCAATAATGTCAAGAAAGCCTAGATAAGCACCGTCTCCGTTAAGAGCAAGGTTAAATGAGTCTTTTTCAAAATAAAATTCAGCTTTGTATGCTTCTGACCATGCTTCTTGAATGCGAGGCTCACGAATAAGCTTGTAGTATCCGATAACCAATAATACAACAACTAAAACGCCACCTAAACCATACATAAATGCTTTTTGGTTGGTTTCAATGAAGTTTTCTGCACGGCTTAATGCTGACTCAACAGATTTGAATCCATCATTTTCAGGAGTATTCTTTTTCTTTTTTGCCATTTCTACTTATAATTTCATTTTTTGAGGTTGCAAATTTAATTTATTTAATCGAATTTTTAAATTTTAGCTAGGTTTTTTTTTATTATATATGAATTTAAATGTGTTTTTAGGTTACAAGTACGTTACAAAAGTGGTTTA
>CAZUQY010000188.1:0-6239 GCA_964622935.1 uncultured Bacteroidales bacterium
AATCCAAATATTCGTCCGTAACATCTTGTCCTGAAATTGATTTACTGTCAGTTTTTCCAAGAGCTTCAATTTCTTCCAAAGCTTTATCAAGTTTATCGCTTTCTACTCTAATAATTGTATTGTATGTTCCTACCTGATTGACATATCCGTTATATTTTTTGGCAATTGCTATAATCTGATTATTTGCCGTATCAGGGATTTTTACTATTAAACTAAGGTAGGCATTGAATAAAACCTTTCGTTCTTCTACCTCTTGATATACTCCTCCGAACGCATCAGCTGTAACTTTATATTCTTGTTCGAAAGCTCCTCTGTATGATTCTGAGTTATCCCAGCTATTATTGTATCCTGAATATGATCTTTTTGCACATGATGAAATAAGAATTAACAGAAATAATCCTGTGAAAATTAAGATTTGTTTTTTCATAGTAATGTGTTTATGGTTAATCTAATAACAGAAAATTATGCAAAATATTATCGTAGAATCATGTTTGCGTTAATTTTGTTATTGATTTTCTTAATGACGGAATTTAAATCGTCAATTGTCATAACTGGTTTTAACTCCAAAGTAATGAGCGGTGCCCGAAGGTACTTTATTTATTTTACATATAGTTTTAAATCAGCTACTGGAGTGTCTTCTTCAAGAATTCTAATAATGTAAATTCCTTTATTAAGTGATGAGGTATTTAATTGGACACTTGTATTGTTAATTCCGTTAGGAATTTTAGCAAAAACTTCCTTACCAAGAACATTAAATACAGAAATTGTGTAGGTTTTATTTGAGTCAAAATTATATTGGACAAAAGTAGTTCCGTATGAAGGATTTGGATAAATACTAGCAACTATTTCAGCAGTATTCAGTGTATTAGCAAAAGTTGTACATGCCATTGGATTTGGGTTAAAGTCAGCAGGGAAAGTTGCTTCGAATGTATTTACTCCGTTAACTGGCCAAATGTCTCCATTTTTAAGTTTATTATCTGGACCTATAAGACAAATAGTAGGGAAATATTCAATACCGAAATCATTCTTAACAGCAAGGCATCCACCTTCGTTACTTACTGCTGGTGCGTAATTAAAGCTTCCGCCATATGTAACTTCAAAAGCATCAGCTGCGGCATTATTATCCATTCCACTATTAATTGTAAGACAAATGATATCACCTGAATTACAGCCATATTTATCATAAAATTCATTATAGGTTGGAGCAACTCCTTGACAATAACTGCAAGTTGAGTAGAAAAAATCAATATAGACATACTTGCCAGCTGCAGTATATGTGTATAAATTATGTACGTGACCTTCGGTGTCTGTAACAGTAAAATCGTCAACAACATCACCTACACTGTAATTATTAACTTGAGAAAATAATCCAAATGCGAAAACGGAGAAGCTTAAAATAAGTAATAGCTTTTTCATAATGTCTAAATTTTGTTTATAAATTAGGTACATAAAATAGACGCATATTATTTAAAATAGTAATTGGTAATGAAGTAAAATTATACAAGATTGCACATCCTTGGCATAGGGGGTTGCTTTGTGAATATAATTACTAGTTAAATATTGTGGTTTTTTGAATTTTAGTATTCAGATTCAAAGTACTCATAACCATCAATTATATCAAGATAGACTCCGTCGAAGCCGGCATTAAGTACCAAACTAAGGTAAGAATTATTGTTTCCAAAGATAATGTCTTTCCATTCTTGTTCCCAGTAACGAACTTTATAATTACCTGCCCAACTTGAATTTTCTGCTTCTAACCAAACAGGTTTTTCTGTATCCCATTCTGATTTCCAGTAATATCTATAATTTTCGGCTTCTCCAATACTCATATATGCAACAACTTTGCGCAAACCGCCATTGTTTTTTGATTTTATTTGGGCGATATCTTGTGCAGTTAATGCAATATCATTAAAAAACAAATCAATAATTATTAAATCGTAATTTGTTTGAGATATTGCATTTAGCATTTCTGCCTTTGTACTATAGTTTTCAGGATTAATTAAGTATAGGAAATTCATTGCTTTTGAAATATCAGTAATGTCTTCGGTATTCTCGTTATAGATTGGAGATGGATATGCAGGTATTACATTCAACTCGCGTTCGCTAGCAGCAAAAGAAATAAAACCAGCTTGAAAAGATTCGTAGTATGAAACATCAACATAATGTTCGTCCCAGCAATAATCAGTTACAAGAACTTCGATATCGTTTTGTTCAAATAGATTACAGAGAGAGATCATATCCAGATTATCCTCTAATGGAGTTTCGTGATTATCGTTACTGTAGCCGTAGAAAAGATCTTCGCGGCCTGTTGCATCAATTGCAGATATATATTCCGTATTTACATTTCCTGATGCTTCACCATTATCGGTAATTAGTGCCTGTCCATTTTGAGGAATTATTATAAAGTCGGACTTAATGTTTTTGGCATAAGCACTAAGTTCAATAACAAAGTTTCTCATTTCCTGACGTACATCTATACCTTCTGGTAATTCGTTTTCGTCTTTACAGGAGATTACAAATATCAATATAATAATCAGAATAATAGGAGTGTATTTCTTCATTTTATTTTTATTATTTTGCGCCGTTTTCTTTACAATTTTCATTTGCTGCCATCATTAATGTAGATGAGAAATTACATTCTGTTAATCCTCGATCTTGCCTTTTTGCATTTATTAATCTAATTAATTCTGACTCTTGATTTGTTAAGCATATTTGTTGGGAAAATGAAAACATGGACAGCGAAATGAAAATCGCAAAAAATACTTTCTTTTTCATACCTTTTTTAATGTTTGGTTAATTAGTGTCTAGATTTTAAGCAAAGATAAGCTCAAATGTTTAATTTTCATATCTAGTATTTTATATTCTTAGAATATTCTCAAAGTGTTTATAGAAAATTGATACATGAAGTGCATCCATCAATGCATGATGGGCATTTACAGCAACTGGCATTGTAATTTTGTTGTTTTTGTTTGTTAGTTTTCCAAAAACGATCAAAGGTGTGCTATTTTTTTTGTCAAAATTCTTGGCATGAGTTAAACCAGTAAACTTAATCCATGGAGTCGATGAAAAGTGAATTACATCCTTTCTTATTTTATCTTCATACATAAATAAGCCCGCAGACTTTTTTACTTTATCGATTTCCTTTTGTAAATTTCTATTGAAATCGTTAAAGTTTGAGATGAATTCTACAAAAGTAAAAGCAAATGTCCCATCATCTCTACCAATAGTAACTGCAGCATGGATTTTATTATAGATAGCAATTTTGTTATCAATTATTCGATAGCGAAATTCTTCTATTGTATTAACTGCTTCAAGAGATTTGTGTAGGTAATATGAAAAAAATGAAATTTGATTTTCTTTACAATAATTATACGCACTTGTACAATCAATGTCTGCAACAATACCAAAATATGGATCGTTAAAATCTTTAAAGAATTCGAAATGTTCTTTTCTTGCCCAAGAATTAATGTTTAGATATTTCATTATAATGATTATCTGATGTGACAAACACAAATGTACGGTTTTTAGAATCGAAATTCGTTAAGACTACTTATTTTTCTCTCAGCTATTTCAAATTCTTCTTTATCAAAATCTCTTTTGGCTGGAATCGCGATTACAGTCATTCCTGCTCTATAGGCAGCTTGAACACCCACAATAGAATCTTCGAAAACTAGACAATCTTTTGGATTAATACCTAGGTTTTTAGCTGCATAAAGATAAATTGCAGGGTCTGGTTTTCCTTTTTCTACATCTTTCGCCGAAGCAATAAAGCTGAAGTAATGTTTAATCTCTGTTTTTTTGAGGACAACTTCAATTATATCGTGTGAAGAGTTTGTGGCTAAGCCAATTTTTAGATTTATACTTTTAAAATGCTTCAGAATTTCTGTGACACCTGGCAATTTTGTGTCGTGTATTTTTATTAATTCAATGACTCTTGCAACAATCATATCTTCAATTTCTTCGAAGGATTTTCCTTCCCAAGGGTGAATAGTATACCAATATTCGCAGATTCCTTTAACGCTCATTGCCGATGTGTTATGAATCTGTTCCTTAGTTACCGGAATACCAAGAGAGGATAGAATTTCTGTTTCTGCAATTTTCCATAATGGTTCTGAGTTAATTAATACTCCGTCCATGTCGAAGATAACAGCTTTATAGTTTTTCATTATATGTTGGGAATCTATAATTTTGATTTGTTAAGGAATTACTATATCAATTAGGATACTATAATCGGTTGATTTTTCTGGTTCAATATTGATTACTGGTAATCCTTTTGAACTCATCAATTCTCCAGATGTATGTAGCTTGTCACCATTTTTGTCAACAAATGCATAAATGTAATATTCTCCGGGATGGACATCATTGATTGTAAAGTTTTTTGTGTTACCCGGAAGATAAACCAATTTTGAAGCATATTTGAGGTTCGATTCAAGATATTTTATTCCTTCAAATAATGGTTTAACAGTAATCAATATTTCTATTTCATCAGAATCTAAAATCTTAAGTTCTGGGTTGATACTGATATTGAGATTGATTTTTCCTGTATAAGGCTGGTCTTCTGATTTGTATGGGTCTGTGTTAAATTCAAAGAAAATACTTTCAGTTTTATTAATAAAGGAATCACTTAAATCGACTGTTGGTTTTGGTTTTGGATATTTTAATTTTTTCTCTGTTTTCTCAGCTTCGTCAGAATCTTGAAGTTTAGCCTCCCACCTTGTGTGGAGCACAGGTGTTTGTTCCTTATTAAACTTGTTGGTGTACACTTCCATAGTCATGCTATCACCTACAAATCGAAATTCGGTAAATGCACGTTGTTCACCTCCAACAAAATCGCTAAAACGGTAGTAAGCTTCTGCTTCGTTAACTGAATCTATAATTTCGTAAGTAATACAACAGGAATTTGCAAAACAACCTTCTGTTCTAAGAGCAACTCTTTTTTGCCCTTTGTATTTTATAACAAAAATGCTAAAGTTGTTTATTGTATTAGCATCGAGCAACGAAAACTGTGAAATTTGACTTTTTGAAACAGGTCTCAAATCTACAAACCAATTGTGGAAATTACCTGCTGAGGTTGTTGATGAAACAGGTCCGCTCCAAATTCCCGGTAGACGATAAAGTATGCCAAATCCTTTAGTGTTTTTGGGATATTTGATTTTTTCAAGATTTTGACTTTTTATGCTTGAAATGAAGCAGGTTAGCAGGATTATTACAATAAATATTGCCTTATTATTCATTATTCCGTTTTTAGTATATACTTATAATAAGAATTTAAGTAAAAATACGCATTGATTATTTATTAATCAGATGGAATTTAAGTATTTTTCAACAGTAATGCGTTGATAGTGTGGCTATTTACTTAATATTATCAAATATTGTGTTTGGATTTGAGTCTGTGAGATTGTAGATTTTTGTATTTGTAAGATTATATTTTGTTATAATTTGATCAACAAATTCGGTTCTTACAGTAATAATCAAATGCGAGATGTCTGATGTGAGTAGTAAATTTATAGATTTGTGCCAACCCTTGTTATTGAGTTCCAGTAGACCAACTTCGTCTAGAACTACTATTTTGTGCTTTTCTGCGGTTGTTGAGAGTAAATCATTGCCAAAATCAATACCTGATTCTAAGATTGAAAATTTTCTTATTTTTTCACAATTAGGATAGTCACCTATTCTTAGAAAAGGAACCATTTTTTTAGAATTTACATCAATAATATTGTAACCGATTAATTCATTGTTATCATAATGTTTTTCAGAAAATATTCCACCAAAGTCTAAATTGTTTGATGTAAACTTATCGATGAGAGTTTTTAGAATTGTTGTTTTGCCTTCGTTTTTATTTCCCGAAATGATAATTATTTCTTTCGAATTATTTATTTCAGATTTTATCTCTTCTAATCTTTTATTGGCAAGTAATATTACTCGTGAAAATATACTTATTGGTTGACGAATCGCAGTTTTGAAATGCGGTATTGATGAAACAAATAGGGGAAGACTTTCTGCTGACAATTCTAATGCTGCAGGTAATTGTCGGAAAGATGATTTTCTAAAAAAATCTCTTACTATAGGATTGTATAATTCAACTGCTAAAACAGAAAATCCAAGAACCATCAAAACAGCTCTAAGATTCATCTGAACACCCGCTATAAGTCCATTAACAAGAACATTTTCTCCTGACTGCAAACGTGTAAAAACAAAAACTGTAACTAGAGTTATTAGAACAAATAAAATCCAGAATT
>CAZUQY010000189.1:0-6229 GCA_964622935.1 uncultured Bacteroidales bacterium
ATTTATCTTTATGCTTTAATTTAAAATCGCTTTATTATGTTTAATCCGGAAGTATACAAAAATAGAAGAGAAAATTTAAAGAAATCCTTGTCAAAAGGCGTTTATTTAATAATGGGTAATAACGAAACTCCAATGAATTATCCTGATAACACTTATCATTTTAGACAGGATAGTAATTTTCTTTATTTTTACGGATTAGATATAGCCGGAATGGCTGCTGTAATTGATACTGAAAATGATAAAGATATCATTTTTGCTAATGATGTGGATATCGATGATATTATCTGGATGGGACCTCAACCTAAGGTTAAAGAGCTTGCTCAAAAAAGCATGATTAATGAAACTATGCCATTTGCAAAACTTGAGGAGTATTTACAAAAAGCACAAAAAAGTGGACGTAAAATTCATTTCCTCCCTCCGTATAAACACGATAATAAGATTTTTCTGAATCAGGTTCTAGGAATCTCATTTGATAAGATGAAGGAAGAGGCATCTCTTGAGTTTATTCTTGCAGTGATAGCTTTGCGTAATATTAAAGAACAAGTCGAAATTGAAGAAATTGATAGGGCTTGTAATATTGGTTATTTGATGCATACAACATCGATGAAGATGGCAAAACCTGGTGTTTATGAAAGAGAAATGGCTGGTGTAATGGAAGGTGTTAGCTTGTCTTACGGGTCAGTACCATCATTTCCGATAATTCTCACTAAAAATGGACAGACATTACATAATCATTATCATGGAAACAAATTAATAGCTGGTGATTTAATGCTTCAGGATGCAGGTGCACAAACTCCAATGTTTTATGCTTCTGATAATACAAGAACAATTCCAATAGGAGGTAAATTCAGTACAAAGCAAAGGGAAATTTACGAGATAGTGTTGAATTCAATCAATGGCTCTATGAAGCTGATGAAACCTGAAGTAAAATATTTTGATGTACATCTTAACGCATGTGAGATAATTGCAGCAGGTCTTAAAGACCTTGGTTTGATGAAAGGCGATGTTAAAGAAGCTGTTAAACAAGGCGCTCATGCTTTATTTATGCCTCACGGTCTTGGACATATGATGGGACTCGATGTTCATGATATGGAAGATTTAGGACAAATTCATGTTGGTTATGATAAAGAAACCAGACCTAGCAATATTTTCGGGACAGCATTTTTGAGAATGGGTCGTGAGCTTAAACTAGGACATGTTTTAACAAATGAACCCGGTATATATTTTATTCCTGAGTTGATTGATATTTGGAAATCAGAAGGAAAGTTTACTAATTTTATAAATTACGAAAAACTTGATGCATATAGAACTTTTGGAGGGATTAGATTAGAGGATGATATATTAATTACCGAAAAAGGGTCAAGAATTCTTGGAGAGAAACGCATTCCTATAACTGTTGCTGAAGTAGAGGGAATTATGAGTTAGATTTCCCACATTTCGGTTTATTTGTTAAAAAAACAGACACTTATGTTGCTAATTTATACACCTAAAGTAAATCAGAGGATTGACTATGCTATTGAAGTTTGTTTTAAACATGTCTTTAAACTTGAGTATAAGATTACTACTGACTTAAATGAATTTGAGAAATCAGATTTGCCTTGTATGTGGTATGCATCTGAGAAAGTATCACAAAAACCTGGTATTATTGCAGATGCAATAATGATGGATAGAAAGCTTATTATTGATTCTCCAGGAAGGACTACACTCGATAATGGGAAAGTGCTTTTTCCAACAGAATCAAATCTACTCCCAAAATTTGATTTGTTTGCTGCATGTTTTTGGCACGTAACAAGGATGGAAGAGTATGGGCATTATGCAAAAAATGCAGATAGCCGATTTACATCTGAAATGAGTATCGCACGAAAAACTGGGATTCTTCAGAAACCGGTTGTACATATTTGGACTGAAATGTTTTTAAGCCAATTAAAACTTTTATATCCTGATTTGAGTTACGTTAAACCTGCTTATAAGTATATTCCAAGCGTAGATGTTGATAGTGCATTTTTATATCTAGCTAAGGGCTTTCTTAGGAGTCTTGGTGGTTTTATACGCGACATTTATAAAAAAGAGTTTAAGGCAGTTAAGAAAAGGTTTAATGTTTTACGCAGAAAAGAAGCAGATCCATGGTTTTGTTTTGATAAGATTGAGGCATTACATTCAAAATATACATTAAAGCCGTATTTTTTCTTTTTGGTAGCAAAACACAGTACTTTGGATAATAACGTATCGCCAACAAAGAAAAAAATAAAGAAAATTGTTGCTGACCTTGTAAAAAAGCATACAATTGGAATTCATACATCATACAGAGGTAATGATAAACCAAAATACTGGGTTAAAGAGTTAAAAATTCTTAAGAAATTGACTGGACAAGAGATTTTCTCATCTCGACAACATTATTTATTTGTTCGTTTTCCTTCAACATATGAAGAATTGATGAAGCTTGGGATAAAACGTGATTTTTCGATGGTTTATCCTGATATGCCTGGTTTTAGAATGGGAGTTACAGTTCCCGTGCCATTTTACAACCTTAAAACAAACAAGAAAACAGACTTTTGGCTTTATCCGACAATGATAATGGATAACGGACTAACAAAATATCAGAACCTTAGTCAGGATGAGGCAATTGAACAGTGTGCAGGCATTGTGAATTATGTAAAGAAATATGGTGGTACTCTTGTTACTCTATGGCATAATGAAACATTATCTGAATATGGTAAATGGGAGGGCTGGAATGTAGTTTATGAATCTATTTTAAAGAATGCAACGAGTGTGTAATTTAAGAGTATAAAGCTCTATAAAGAATAAATTAATATCAGTCCGGAGGGCTAAATGTAAATAACCCCAGACGAAAACTTGTTTTAGTCTGGGGTTATTGAAATAAATATCCTTGCAGCCTGGAAGGCTGAATGTATATTATATGCTAAAAACTACAATTTCTTAATCATTCCTTTAAAGATTTTCGTCATTTTGGCTTCGGCTTTTGCAGCAACTTTCTGAACTTCTTCATGAGTAACTTCAACAATTTTACCTGGTACACCAAGATCCGTAATAATTGACATGGCAAAGCATGGGATATCCATTTGTCTTGCAGCAATTACCTCGGGAACAGTTGACATGCCAACAGTGTCAGAACCAATAATCCTAAAATACTTGTATTCGGCAGGAGTTTCAAATGTAGGACCTGTTGTAGCGGTATAAACGCCTTCCTGAACTTTTATTCCAAGTTCTTTGGCAAGTTCTTTAGCTTGTTTAACCAAATCTTTATCGTAAGCATCGCTCATGTCCGGGAAACGAGGGCCAAATTCGGGTTGGTTTTTACCAATTAATGGATTGGGTACAAGGCAAATATGGTCAGTGATAATCATTAAATCACCAATTTCAAAATTAGGATTGACACCTCCACTTGCATTTGAAACAAAAAGGTTTTTGATTCCTAGATATTTTAGAATTCGAACAGGAAAGATCACTTGTGACATTTCGTATCCTTCGTAAAAATGAAAACGACCTTGCATTGCAACAACATTCTTGCCGCCTAATTTTCCAAAGATGAGTTTTCCACTGTGTCCTTCAACTGTAGAAACAGGGAAATTTGGTATTTCATTGTAAGGGATGCTTTGTTGGATTTCTATTTCATTAACAAGACCGCCCAAGCCGGTGCCTAGTATTATTCCTATTTCAGGTTCATTCTGAATATGAGTTTTTATATAATTTACTGTATCTTTTATTGTTTCTAACATAGCTAAATATTTGATTGTCAAACTCTTTCCTTTCATCGTCGCTGCATAGCAACTTTACTTCAATAGGGACGCAATATACGTATTTTTTTATTTCCTCACTAAATAAATCAGTTGATTTTAGCCTGATGGCATCTTTTTCAGTAGTAATTATTATTTTCTGTTCATTTGTTTCAAAAAAGGTTTTTTCTATTTTTGTAATATCTTTTAATGTAAAATTATGGTGGTCAGGAAATTTTAAGTGTTTGACTGTTTTGTATTTAGATTTGAGGAAGTCAGTAAAGCTTTTACTTCTTGCAATACCTGATAATGCAAGAATATTATAATCCTTGAGTTTGTCAATTGAAATTGTTTCTGAATTATTAAAAACTGGTTGTAAATCTAAATACTCCAAAGTTGAAAAAAACAAATGTTGAAATGGTCGGATATCGATTTCTTTGCTCATTATTCGTCTCTCAATTGGTTTGAGATTATGAGGACATTTGCTGTATATGACAATGTGTGCTCTGTAGCTTGCAGAACGTGTTTCACGCAACATTCCAAGTGGTAACAGGTAGTCTTTCGCGATTGGGTGGTTATAGTTGTTTAATAAAATCGAGAGTCCCGGAGAAATTTTTCGATGTTGGAATGCATCATCTAAAATAATTAGGTTTAATTCTGGGTAAAGATCTTTCAGTTTATCAACTCCATCTGTTCGGCTTTCACAAACTGCGACAATAGAATTTGGAAATTTTTTCTTGATCTGTAAAGGTTCATCACCCGCTTCAAAATGGGTATTTTCCGTTTCAACTAATCTAAAGCCCTTAGTTTTTCGCTTGTAGCCTCTACTAAGAACTGCTACCGAAAATTCATCTCGTAACATTTTTATAAGAAATTCAGTATGTGGAGTTTTTCCTGTCCCTCCAACACTCAAATTTCCAATTGAAATTATTGGCAAGTCGTATTCCTTGGATTTTAAGATTTTGTTTTCATAACAAAAGTTACGAATGGAAATTCCAAAGCCGTATAATAAACTTAAAGGCCATAGTAACAAGAATCGGAAAATGTTAATATTCTCTTTCATTAATTAGTTTGAGGTTTAAAATTACTACTTTATTGGATAATTTCAAAATAATTGTGTCTTTTGTCCGTTTTAATTCAAATTATTATACATAAGGGTTTTGATATTAGGAAACTATAACATATTTTTGCAAGAAATAATAATAGCTATAAAGGGGGTTTAGAAATGACGGATTATGTAAAAAAAGCACAGCAATTTTTTGAAAAACATAGGGATTTAGACGCTGCTGTTCCTATGGCAAAATATATGAAAAATCAATTTGTGTTTTTAGGTATAGCTGCATCAAAAAGAAAGGAATTATTTAAGGTGTTTTTTAACACTTTCCCTATTCCTGACTATGACACGTCTAAAGCACTTGCAAAAGAGTTTTTCAATCTTCCTGAGCGTGAATATCATTATTTTGCAATACAATTGCTTACCAAGCATAAAAAACGCTGGTCTCCAACTGATATAATTTATTTTGAAGGTCTACTTCTTACAAAATCTTGGTGGGATTCCGTGGATTTAATTAATAGTAGGATTGTTTCGTTGTTTTTTAAAAAATATCCGAATTTGGCACCAGCCATGACAGACGCTTGGAGTGATTCAAAAAGTATTTGGTTAAAAAGGGTATCAATAATATATCAGCTAAGTTATAAGGAAAATACGAATACTGATATTCTAACCAGACATATACTTCAAAATGCAGGACATTCCGATTTCTTTATACAGAAAGCAATTGGTTGGGCATTGAGAGAATATTCCAAAACGAATCAAAAATGGGTGTTGAATTTTATTATTCAAAATACAAGCCTAAAACCAATGAGTAAACGCGAAGCAATAAAATGGATGGATAATAAGGGGATGATTGAGTAAAACTGCTTCGCATAATTTATATTTAATATGAAAAAGGAAGCAATTTTAATTACACTTACTATCATTCTATTTTTTTGCACTACAGTACATAGTCAAGAATACGATTTTAATAAACACTCATACCGTTTTATAAAAGCAACAGATTACGAAAATGATCCTAGGGTATATCAATATGATGTTGGGTTTTATTTCTTAGATCTGGAATTAGATAATAACTCTGTTGATGTATCAGGCAATGTCCGAATTGACCTGGATTTAGAAACTGAGTATAATGATGAACTTGTTTTTGAGTTGAAATCTGATATGACTGTCGATTCCGTTAAAGTAAATGGTCAAATTAAAACATATGTTCATTCAGACGACCTTATAGTAATAGATTATGTGCACAGTGTTGATTATAACGAAGATTATCAGGTTTCAGCTATTGTATATTATCATGGGACTCCTTCTGATGGTATGTTTAACGAAGCTGATTATTACGAATCTCAGTTGTTTAATTTTACTTATTCATTAACTGAACCTTATTTTTCTAAATATTGGTTTCCTTGTAAGCAGGTTTTGTACGATAAAGCAGATTCAT
>CAZUQY010000190.1:0-6218 GCA_964622935.1 uncultured Bacteroidales bacterium
ATTATATTTTTCTAAGTAACAAATTATATATCATATTGTTTTACAAGCTCCAGTATGTCAGCTCTTTAATTTTGTTACGGAAAATACCCTTGATATCAATGAGGATTCCGTTGTCTTGAGAAATCTCTTTAAAGTATCTTTCGTTTAGCTCTGTATATGGTTTGTGATTTACTGCAACAATAATAGCATCGTATTTTCCTGAAGGTGCATCTTTAATGTCAACACCGTATTCTTTTTTGACTTCTTTTCCATCTGCATATGCGTCAACAACATCATATTCAACGTTGTATTTATCTAACTCATTAAGAATGTCTATTACTCTTGAATTTCTGATGTCTGTTACATCTTCTTTAAAAGTCATTCCCATTACTAGAACTCTGGAAGTTGTGATTTCTTTCTTTTTGGAGATAATAAGTTTGACGACTTTACTGGCAACATATGCTCCCATACCATCGTTAATTGCACGACCTGAATTTATCATGCGAGCATGGTATCCAAGTTCTTTTGCTTTATGCAACAAATAATAAGGATCAACCCCAATACAATGTCCACCAACTAATCCGGGGATAAACTTCAAGAAGTTCCATTTTGTACCAGATGCTTCGAGAACTTCGAATGTATTAATTCCTACGTGGTCGAAAATAATTGACAATTCGTTCATTAACGCAATATTTACGTCACGTTGAGTATTTTCAATAATTTTTGCAGCTTCTGCAACTTTTATTGAACTTGCACGGTGAACACCGGCTTTGATAATCAATTCGTAAACTTTTGCGATTTCCTCTGCTGATTCTGGATCACATCCAGAAGTTACTTTTACAATAGTTGTGAGAGTGTGTACTTTGTCGCCAGGATTAATTCTTTCAGGAGAAAAGCCAACTTTAAAATCTTCAATAAATTTTAACCCAGATATTTTTTCTAGAACAGGAATGCAATCCTCTTCGGTGCAACCAGGATATACCGTTGATTCGTAAACTACGTAATCTCCTTTTTTAAGAATTTTTCCAACAGCTTCGGATGCCTTAAGTACAGGAGTAAGGTCTGGTAAATTATGGTCGTCTATTGGTGTAGGGACAGCAATAATATGGAAGTGGCAATCTTTTAAATCATCAGGGTTTGCTGTAAACTCGATGTCGCAATTGCTAAACTTTTCAAAGGACAATTCGTTACTTGGGTCAATGCCTTTTTTCATCAACTCAACTCTTTCAGGCTTAATGTCAAAGCCTACTACTTTTACTTGTTTCGCAAATTCAAGTGCAATTGGTAATCCAACATATCCCAGTCCTATTACTGATATTTTCTTTTCTTTTTTACTGATAGAATTATACATAAGATCTAATTGTTAAATATTTCACTAATATGCGGTAAAAATATAAATATTATTTGTTCATTAAAATGACTTTTGCAATAAAGGATGAAATTCTCCCTTTAATCCGGTTGGGCTTGCATTACGGATATTGTAAACCATTTGAATAGAATTTCTGGCATCTTGTAGGCCAAAACCATTTCCTTCTAGAATATGCCTGTAGCTTGCGGTATGTAGGTCGGTGAATCCGTCGCTAAATTCTATTTCCTGATTTTCCATTTTAATAGAGCGGTAAGTTCTTTGTCCTTTGGCTTTTATATCATCCGGAAGCATGTTTTCGTCAATTGATAAAACCCAGCGAACCCTTGCTCTTTCTAACTCAAGGTATCCGGCAGTTTTATCGAGTTCACTTATCTGTACAGTACTTGATTTTACTGGGCCGAATATCCAACTTAACATGTCAAAGAAGTGAACGCCAATATTAGTAGCGATTCCTCCTGATTTTTGCATATCTCCTTTCCATGAATAATGATACCATTTTCCACGAGAAGTTATATATGCTAGGTCCACATCGTAGACTTTATCTTTGGGTCCGTTTTCTACTTTGTTTTTTAGTTCGATAATTGAAGGATGTAATCTTAATTGAAGGATATTATAAATCTTACCTCCAGTTTCTTTTTCGATTTGTTCTAGACCGTCAATATTCCATGGATTTAAAACTAATGGTTTTTCGCATATAGCATTTGCTTTGTGACGTAAAGCAAATCTTATGTGCGAGTCGTGTAGATAATTTGGTGAGCAAATACTTACGTAATCAATTTTTTTATCAGTACGACTTAGTTTATCAACGTGTCTTTCGAAACGTTCAAATTCATGAAAGAAATCTGCTTCAGGAAAATGAGCATCAAGAAAACCTACGCTGTCGAAAGGATCGAGTGTAGCTATCAGATTATTTCCAGTTTCTTTAATTGCTTTTACGTGTCTGATGGCAATATATCCGCCAACACCTACAAGGGCGAAATTTAAATTTGACATAATTTATATTTTTGTTACACGATTATTTTTTAATTTATACTTTTCGTTGCTTTCTGGGCAAATTGCGAAATCTTGATTATCGAAATTAAGTCTGTGCCCTAATTCGCTCATCCATCCTGTTTGATGTGCAGGATTGCCAACTACCAGAGCATAATCAAGAACCTCTTTTGTAACTACGGCACCCGCACCTACAAAAGCAAAGTTTCCTATATTATGTCCACAAACAATAGTTGCATTTGCTCCAATTGATGCTCCATGTTTTACAATTGTTTGTAGATAATCATCTCGTCTGTTTACAGCACTACGAGGGTTAATCACATTTGTAAATACCATTGACGGGCCAAGAAAAACGTCATCTTCACAAATAACTCCTGTGTAAATTGAGACATTGTTTTGAACTTTCACATTATTACCTAATATAACTTCAGGTGAAATCACAACATTTTGACCTACATTACAATTAAGACCAAGTTTGCAATTTGACATAATATGTGAAAAATGCCAAATTTTTGTTCCGGCACCAATTTCACAATTTTCGTCAATAATCGCAGTCTCGTGAGCAAAGTAATCTGTACTCATACCTAAATAATTTTATGCAAAAGTAATTAATATTTAATGATTGTAAAAACTTTAATTTGAGGAAGATGGGATATAGGGAAGAAAGCCTGTAGGGCAGAATGTTAATAACCCGAAACTTACCGATGTAAATCAATATTTTTTGAATGATTATAACAAAAAATGTATTTTTACTTCATTGTTTTGATTGTTGTTTCTTTGATGATATCTAAGATTAACGAAAACGCCCATTTAATGTATGGTAGTACCATATTTATTTATAAATTTGCTTGTACATAAAACAATCATCATTTAAACAATAAAAAACTGCAATTATGGCAATAGTTTGGAGAGGTATCGGTATTGTAGTTCCAATAATCTTTTTTATTGTTGGATGGATAGTTTCATATTTCTTTGATGGAACAAATACAAAAATTCTTAATGCCGATTTTTTAAGTTGGACATCTCTATTTTCTGGGATCCTAATCGCTTTAATTGGATTGGGGCTAAAAGTTCAGCCAAAGGAAGAAGCAAGCCCTTATGCTCATCCTGAACCAAAACCAAAAGGGAAACACGACTTTTTCTTTATCCCGGTAATATATTGGGGAATAGGTTTACTAATACTTTGCATCTATCTTTTCTTCTTCGCAAAACCTGCCGTAACGCCAAATACTGAACAAATTATTATCGAAGAAAAACCAACAACAAGAATTGTAAATTTCTATAATCCAACTGAAGATACTCTAAAATATATTGTTGCAGATGATACAGACAAAGGATTAATAGAAAGTAAATATGTAGCTCCCGGAGAATACATTTCACTTGAGTTATTAGCAAAATCTTATCTTTTTGGAGCTTTTGATATGAACTCTGAGAAAACTTTGTCTTTGCCTGTAAAAAAGCATGCATCTGATACCAGCAAGTATGTACTTTTAAAAGATGATAAAGGGTCTTTTTATCAACGAAAAGTATATGCTCAAACATCAGATAAAGATGATTATGATGAGGCTTGGCTTGTTCTAGATGGCAAACATGACCTTGCATTGGTTGAAATTACAAACATTTGTAAAAAGAGAATGGATGAAGTAAAAATTAATGAAATTGAATGGAGCAATAAAATCTATGATATTTACGATGCTGAGGATCTCATTGAACCATTGTTTAAAAAGCCTTATAGCAATAAGACGATTACAGTAATTGCTCCAGGAAAAAAAATACCAATAAGTATAGAAGAAAATGAATTGGTTTATTTGTTAGTGCCGTTTACCAGCGAATACCCTAAAGACTCGCTAATAGCAGGAAAAATCATTGAATCTTATTAAGTGGAAACTATAAAAATGAAAGATTTGTTTCTATTTCAAGACCAGATAATAGATGCAAACTTCGTGACAAAAAACTGTATTTTAACTTCATTATTTTGATTGTTATTTTTTTTGGATTCATCTCTGGTATTTTTTTTGCTTATTTTGGGTTCGATATTTCAAATTTCTTAACTTTACAAAAATTTAAAATTGATAAATATGAAAAACATTGCTTTAATATTGATGTTATTTGCTGCAACAGGGATGTTTGCACAAAAAATCACTGTACAGGAAACTAACGGTAAATTTAACAAGGACAGCCGCAATGCATTAATGACAACAGTTTATTATTCTAATGCCGATAATGTGGAAAAAGAATTGAAAGACCTTTTTAAATCATATAAAGGAAAAGTTAAAACAAAAAAAGGTGTAATTACTGGAGACGATTTGGTTATAAGTACAATTAGCGAAAATACTATTGATGTTTATGCGGTAGCAAAAGAATTAAAAGATGGTGGAGTCGAAGTTCTTGTATGTTTTGATCTTGGAGGAGCATATATCTCATCAGCAACTCATCCCGATCAGTTTAATAGAGCACGAGAAATAATTAGAACTTTCGCTTTTAATATTACTGAGCAAGCATTTGCTGAAATAGTTAAGGATGAAGAAAAAGAACTTCAAAAGTTTACTAAGGACTATGAAAAAGTTGTTGGAAACAAAGACGGTTTGATAAAAGATAACGAAGACTATAAAAAGCAAATTGAAAATAACGAAAAAGAAATTGAAAAACTCACAAACGATATCGAAACCTTGGCAACAGAATTAAAGGAAAAGCAAGATTCTTTTGATAAGCTAAAGAAAGAAGGCTCAAAAATCAATTAACATATTTGCCGGCATAATTGTCGGCATTTTTTTTTAATATTCCTTTATTATTGTTTGCAATAGTTCTATATTTGAACAAAATTAAAAAGTGATAAAATGAAATTTGGAGTTATAATATTTCCCGGATCAAACTGTGATCACGACATGGTTTACGCATTAAGAGATATTCTTAGACAAGAAGTTGTTGAGTTGTGGCATAAGGACACAGACCTTCAAAATTGCGATGCAATTGCAGTACCAGGTGGCTTTTCTTATGGAGATTATCTTCGTTCTGGAGCTATTGCTCGTTTTTCACCAATTATGGAAAAAGTTGTTGAGTTTGCTAATAATGGCGGTTTCGTTTTTGGCGTTTGCAACGGATTTCAGATTTTATGCGAAGCCGGATTGTTGCCAGGAGCTCTTCTACACAATAATAATCAAAAGTTTATTTGCAAAAATCAATACATTAAAGCCGAAAATGCTGATTCGGCTATGACACAATTTGTTTCTAAAGACAAGCCACTTAAAATTCCTATTGCTCATGGTGAAGGAAGATATTTTGCGCCGGATAATACACTAAGTGAAATGGTCCAGAACGATCAAATAATTTGGAGATATTGTGACGATAAAGGTGACCTGTCCGAAAACAACAATCCTAATGGTTCGATAATGAACATTGCAGGAGTGTGCAATAAAGATAAAAACGTTTTTGGTATGATGCCACATCCAGAGCGTGCTTCAGATCCTGAATTGCGAAACACTGACGGCATCTCAATTTTAAAATCGATAGTTGTACATTTAAGTAGCTTAAAGAAGTAGGAGGGGGACTATTAGCTGTTGGCTTCTGGCTTTTAGCTGCTTGATTTCGACGAATTGTTAAGGATTCCAATAAGTTTATTTATTTGCTTTTGCAAAACATTCAATTCAGTTATTGCTTGCTTGTGTTGTTCTTCAGAGTGGTAATCTAACTCATAAGCAATAATAAGTTGATTTTTTAACTCAAAAGCAGAACCCATAACAATTTTTAAATATCGCTTATATTATTTTTCACTGTTTCTACTACATCCTTCAGCTATATTTGAAGGTATTGAAACTCCCGCCCTATTCATTTGGCTTATTAAACCAAATTTCTCACTATCTGGATAATCATTTGTTAAAGA
>CAZUQY010000191.1:0-6204 GCA_964622935.1 uncultured Bacteroidales bacterium
ATCAAAAGAACTTAATCCTACAGCATCACGTTGTCGTCGTAAAAGATAAATAAGTGCTGAAGCACAATAAATAGAAAAACTTAATTTGTTGACGGTTTTACTATCGTATGGGAAAAGCATTGATGATGAAATGTCGAGAATTATTTGACCTCTAAGATTAGTTTCTTCTTCGTATCGTTTGACAAATAGTTTTTCGGTTCTGGCATATAGTTTCCAGTCGATGTGTTTTGTGCTTTCTCCTTTGTTATATAAACGGTGTTCGGCAAACTCTACTGAAAATCCATGGAAAGGGCTTTTGTGTAATCCGGTAATAAATCCTTCAACAACCTGTGAGGCAATAAACTCAAGGTTGTCATATTCCGGAAAATGCTCTATATCACGTAAAACTTCCAATAATTGTTTTTTGCAAATATATTAAAATAAAAGAACATTAATATTCCCAGACGTTTATTCGTCCTAATTTTCAACAAGGACTTTATTGAGCTGATAATATTCTTAACTTTGCCGCAGTAAATATATTTTAATGGATAGAAAAGTTTATATAGAAACCTACGGCTGTCAGATGAATGTCGCTGATTCCGAAACCGTTTCTACAATAATGCAAACTAAGGACTTTGTTCCTGTCATTACAATTGACAATGCTGATGTTGTTATTTTAAATACTTGTTCGGTTAGGGATAATGCCGAGCAAAAAATATGGAACAGACTTGACTTTTTGAAAGGACTTAAGCGAAGAAAAAAGCATCTTAAAGTAGGAATAATTGGTTGCATGGCACAACGGATTGCAGATAAATTATTAGAACACGAAGCCGTTGATTTTGTAGCAGGCCCTGATGCATATCGTAATTTGCCAGATTTAGTAAATGAAACAGATATTGAGTTAAAAACAATCAATACTGAGTTTGATATAAGCGAAACATATTCGGGAATTACGCAATATAAATCAGATGATGAGGCAATATCTGGATTTATTCCGATTACTCGCGGGTGTAATAATTTTTGTTCTTACTGCATTGTTCCTTACACAAGAGGTAGAGAAAGAAGTAGTTCATATCAAGATATTATTGCTGAAGTTGATAATTTAAAGCAAAAAGGGTACAAAGAGGTGACTCTTTTGGGACAAAATGTTAATTCATACTATTTTGAGGATGAGTATAGAAAGGTTGATTTCCCAACTTTAATCAAAATGGTTGCAGAAACTGTTCCTGATATGAGGATTCGTTTTACAACATCTCATCCAAAAGATATTTCTGATGAATTGATAGAAGCAATTGCTGAATATAAAAATATTTGTAATCATATTCACTTGCCTGTTCAGTCAGGAAGTAATAATGTGCTTCAATTGATGAATCGAAAATATACTCGAGAATGGTATCTCGAAAGAATAGAGAAAATAAAAACAACAATTCCTAATTGTGGGCTATCATCAGATATTTTTTGTGGTTTTTCTGGAGAAAGTGAAGATGACTTTAATCAAACTCTCAGTTTGATGAATACTGTAGAGTATGATTCTGCTTTCATGTTTAAATATTCAGTTAGACCAGGAACTGCAGCAGCAAAAAAATTAGATGATGATGTTTCGGAAGTTACAAAAATTGACAGATTGAATCAAATGATATCTCTGCAAAATAAAATCTCTTTGCGAAAAAACAATGTAGAAATAGGTAAGGTTTTTGAAGTTCTTGTGGAAGGATTTTCAAAACGTTCTAAGGATTCATTATTTGGGCGGACTCAACAAAGTAAAGTAGTTGTATTTCCATCAGAAACTGCGAAAAGAGGTGATTTTGTGTTTGTGAAAATTTTTGATGCAAGTTCAGCAACATTAAAAGGGAATATTGTAAAATCAAATAATAATGAATAAAATAGATGAATTTCGCAAATATCGTTCTATGATGAACGAAAGACTTTTAAGTGAAGATAATAAAGTAATAAAAAGATTGTATAGTCTGGATACTCTAACATATCAGGACTCGGCTCTTGATTCAAAAACAAAAGAAATGCTTGGACTAGTTTCTTCTATGGTATTGCGATGCGATGATTGTATTAAATATCATCTAGAAACTTGTTATGAACTTGGTGTATCTAAAGCCGAGATAATGGATATTTTTGGTGTTGCGAATGTTGTTGGCGGAACAACTGTTATTCCTCATACTAGAAGAGCTCTCGAGTTTTGGGATTTGTTGCAAAAAGACAAATAGTATCAGTTTAATTTACAAACTTGGCTAAATTAATCTTTAATAATTAAGATTAATTTTTTTTATTTTAATAAAATCACACTTCTTACATAATAAATCAATCATGCAATAGCGTTTATATTATAAGGTATTTTATGGAATAGTCATTTAAATTGTATCGAATGAATAAACTTTTACTCAGTAAAGATTAAATTACTAATTGTTTTATTCACTAAAATTTAATGACATGAAATCAAAAAAAGCACCAAAAGCCGACCTAGAAAGAAAGAGGAGCCTTTTTTTAGAAATTGGATTAGTACTTGCTCTGGGTATTTGTCTTGCAGCATTTGAATGGTCAAGTGAGGAAGTTAAGGTAAATGATTTGGGCGCATTATCAGAAGACACACAGTTTGTTGAGGATATGATAATTACTCGGGAAACACCACCACCTCCTCCAGAAGAAAAAATTAAAGAACCTGAACCTGTACTTCTTGATCTGAAAGTTGTGGATGATAAAAAGGAGGTAAAAAGGATTAATTGGACTAGTGAGCTGAAAGATCGTAATTCTCCAGTTATTATTTTTAATGGTAATGATGAGGTTACTAAAGAAAAAACCGAGCCAATTCGTTGGGTAGATGTAAAGACAAAACCAATATTTCCTGGAGGAGATGCTGCATTATTGTCTTTTATCAGTAAAAACACAGTTTATCCTGAAATTCCAAAAAACAATAATGTTGACGGCAAGGTATATATTCAGTTTGTAATTGATGAAACTGGGAAGGTTATTAACTCAGTTGTATTGGTTGGAATTGATCCTTATCTTGATGCAGAGGCCCTTAGGGTAGTTTCGATGCTACCAAATTGGACTCCTGGATATCAAAGAGATATTGCAGTCCCTGTGTCCTTTATTATTCCTATAAATTTTGTATTGAGATAATAACAAATAGAAAAATTAAATTTAAAACCGGCAATTTATTGTCGGTTTATTTAATGTAGAAAGAACAATGCAACTCCAATAACAGAGACAATTGCTCCAATTATTTCGAGTAATCGAATTTTTTCTTTAAAGAACCACAACGATGGTAAAATTATTACTACTGGAGCAAGAGATGATAATGTCGCTGCAATACCTGTCTCAGTGTATTGTACTGCAATTAGGCTGAACGAAACTCCCAAAAAAGGACCTGCAAGAGAACCTAGGGCAACCCGTTTCATTGCTGGAGTATTTTTTATCCCAGCAAAAGTTTTTTTCCAAAGACGGGCAAAAGTTAATATCAGAGTAAATCCAATAATTCCGGCGATTATTCGTATTTGTGTAGCAGCAAAAGCGTTATATTGTCCCATGCCTTTTTTGCTTAATACTAAGCCAGCTGCTTGTCCACAAGCTCCACCAAGCGCAAGGAGGAGCCCTTTGACAAAAGTAGACATTCTCTTTTTGGTCTTAATTTTTTGTAATGAATCTTTTTCTTTCTTTTCACCTTTTTTCCATAAAACCATGAAAATTCCAATAATAGTAATCGACATAGCTCCTAATTGGTGAAGATTTAGCGTTTCATTTAATATTATCCATCCAAAAAATGCAGTGATAGGAGGAGTTATTGACATTACTAACATAGCAACACGAGCACCAATAAGGACATACGATCTAAAGAGCATTAAGTCTCCTATCACTAGCCCAACTATGCCTGATAATAATAGCCATAACCATGTTTGCAAATCAGCATCTACAGCAAATAGGAACCCTCTTGTAAAATAGGTGTATATTGAAATGAATATAAGTGCTATAATAAGCCGGATGAAATTTAAGGGGACTGAACCTATTTTCTTTCCTGCAGATTCAAATGACATTGCACTGATAGTCCACATAAAAGATGTTGCAACCGCAAATATTTCTCCAATATAGTTTCCCATAGTGTTTTTACTTGTGGCAAAACTAATATAAAGTACAATACGAGACCCTTGTCTAATTAATTTTTCTTATAAAATATAAAAAATAATGTTAAAAAAGATAGAATTATCATGATGCACAAGCATTATAACAATTTTATTATTAACTTAACGTTTTAAAAACAATAAAACTTTTACGGTTTTTATGGAATTAAAAAGATGTTTGTATCAATTATCAGAAAAACTTTAGTGAAAGTTTGGTTGTGATTGAGAAAAATATTAATTTTACACACTTTAAAATTTAAAAAGATGCAAATAAAGAAATCACCTAAAGCAGATCTTGAAAAGAAAAAAATGATTTTTCTTGAAATTGGTTTAGCTCTTGCACTTGCGATTTGTCTTGTAGCATTTGAGTGGACAACAGCAGAAGTTTCTCAGAGTAATCTTGGGGACTTGAATATGGAGGATGTTATTGAAGAAGAAATTGAGAACACCTTTGAGGAAGAACAACCAGAAGAAATAGAACCTGAGGTTGAAGAGCCTGAACAGGTAATTGAAGAGCTTGTTGTTGTTGAGGACGATACAGAGGTTGAGAATATTGACATGAACTCTGAAGCTGACGAAAACACACGAACAAACACAAATATTATTACAACTGAGGTTGTAGTAGAAGAAGAGGTTGAACCTATTGCGTTTGCTGTCGTTGAAGATAAACCAATATTTCCGGGTGGTGATGCTGCATTGATGAAATTTATTGGAGATAATACTAAATATCCTGAGATAGCAAAAGAAAATGGAATACAGGGTAGAGTCTTTATTCAGTTTGTAATTGATAAGTCAGGTAGAGTAACCAGAGTTCAGATTGCAAAAGGAGTTGACCCTTATTTAGATGCAGAAGCAAAAAGAGTGGTGGCAATGTTACCTAACTGGTCTCCTGGAAAACAAAGAGGAAAAGCTGTACCTGTTACATTTGTTGTCCCAATTAATTTTAAATTATATTAAAAACATTTTTATTTATAATATTTGACCCTGCCTTTTTGGGCGGGGTCTTTTTTTAAGTGTTTGACATAATATGACAGAAAGCGGAGCTAACGAAGAAAGAGTAGTATTGGTTGGGGTTGTTAATCAGGACCAATCACGTGAGCAGGTTGATGAATATCTTGATGAGTTGGAGTTTCTTGCCGAAACAGCAGGTGTTGTCCCAATAAAAAGGTTTACACAAAGTGTTGCAAATCCAAATCCTAAAACTTATGTTGGGAAGGGGAAACTCGAAGAAATATTTTCATTCATTAATGAAAATGAAGTATCATTAGTAATTTTTGATGATGAGTTAAGTCCTACTCAGTTGCGAAATATTGAGAATATTCTAAAGGTAAAGGTTTTAGACAGAACGAATTTGATTCTTGATATATTTGCTCAAAGAGCGCAAACAGCTTATGCAAAAACACAGGTTGAACTTGCTCAGTATCAGTATTTGTTACCTCGCTTAACACGAATGTGGACTCATTTAGAACGTCAACGTGGTGGTATTGGTATGAGAGGGCCAGGAGAATCTCAGATAGAAACAGACCGTAGAATAATTCTTGAAAAAATATCAAAGCTAAAAAAGGACTTAGAAAAGATTGACAAACAGATGTTTCAGCAACGCAAAAATCGTGGAAAAATGGTAAGAGTTGCTCTTGTAGGTTACACAAATGTGGGGAAATCTACAATAATGAATATGTTAAGTAAATCTGATATAATGGCAGAAGATAAACTCTTTGCTACTGTGGACACTACAGTTAGGAAAGTAGTTATTAATAATTTACCATTCCTCTTGAGTGATACTGTTGGATTCATCAGAAAATTACCTCATAAATTAGTAGAAAGTTTTAAATCTACACTTGACGAAACAAGAGAGTCTGACTTGATTGTTCACGTAGTGGATGTTTCTCATCCATCGTTTGATGATCAAATGACTGTTGTGAGTCAGACACTAACAGAGCTTAAAGTTAACGATAAGCCTGTTTTGGTTGTCTTCAATAAAATTGACCAGTTTAGTTTTATACCTAAAGAGGAAGATGACCTTACACCTAAAACAAAAGAAAACGATTCGCTTGAAGAGTTAAAAAGAGTTTATTTTGCAAAAAATGCATATCCGTGT
>CAZUQY010000192.1:0-6162 GCA_964622935.1 uncultured Bacteroidales bacterium
TATTATTGTTCATGCAATTTCATATTTTCTCGAGGAACCTCGAAGAATAACAAATCCGACTAATAGGCGGATTTTATTCTTCGGGTCAACCAAAAGCCAACAATCTTTTTTAATATTATTCTGCCGCTAAACATTTTTATTAATAGATAAAATTTGGTATCTTTGTATAACTTAAAATGACAAATAACATGTTTAAGGCAATTATAAAAATAATGCTGTTTTTTATAACGATTATAAGTCCGTTATTCTCATTAGCACAACATCATCTTTATTTTTATATTCCGGAATGTCCAAATACTGTTGGCATTGAATCGACACAAGATATTGATTTCGTACTTTCACCGGTTCCTGCTGAAAACTATATCAATTTACAATTTGGCGACACATTTATAACAGATGAGTCTTCAACAATAAGTATAATTAACAGTAACGGAAGAACTGTACAGGAATTCCATTCAGACATTATCAAAGCTGGAGGAAATGCAATGAAAATTGATGTCAGTTATCTAAAACAAGGTCTATACATAATCAGGTACACTGACACTCGAAGAATCTTATCTAAAAAAATAGTTATTACAGGATGAGAACTTTTATACAAAATATTAGCATTTTAACTCTATTGGCATTTTCAACTGCTCAGATATCTGTAGCACAAACCTACTGCACAGGTGACGGTTTCTATTTACATGCTGAAGATTATATAAGTGGATCTTTGCAATGGCAGTATTCATCCGATAATATAAATTGGAATGATTATACTTCAGCTACTGAGACGGTTTACAACCTAATAATTACTGAAGAAATATATATAAGGTTACAAATTACGGATCTGGAGTGTTTACCGTCATATTACACAAATATTCGTCATATCGAATTGCAACCACAACCCGACAACTCTAATGCTGGGGAAGATCAGTTGGACATTGGTGGAACAATCACTACCTTAAATGCCAACTCTCCCTCTGAAGGAACAGGTTTCTGGAGTATTACTTCAGGCGAAGGTGGTAATATTACAGATGTTTACAGCAACACAAGCACCTTCACCGGAGCCGTAGGAACAACATACACTCTCAGATGGCTTATATACAACGACTGTGGTTATGCCGAAGACTTTATCACAATAAGTTTTGCTGAAAACTCCTTTTCATGTGGAGATATTCTACTTGATACACGTGACGGTCAATCCTACCCAACTGTTGAAATTGGAGACAAATGCTGGATGGCTGCAAATTTAAATATCGGGACACAATTAATAGGTTCTGCATCATCAGAAAATAATTCAACAATTGAAAAATTCTGCTATAGTGATAATCCTGACAACTGTATTACATATGGAGCTCTTTACCAATGGAATGAAGCTATGGATTATTCTACAACGGAAAGTACTCAGGGTATTTGTCCATCAGGATGGCATGTTCCTAGTGATCAAGAAGTCAAAGAACTTGAAATAAGCGTTGGTATGACACAATCTGATGCTGATATTGAGAACAACTGGCGAGGAATTGCCGAACAAGTAGGAACAAAAATGAAAGCAGGTGGCAGTAGTGGATTTGAAGTATTAATGGCAGGTGTTCGTACTTCTAGTGGTACATTTGCATACCTCGAAGGAAATTCTGTTGAATTTGGTTATATCTGGGCATCAACCGAAGCAACAAACACTGCATATGCATATCGTCGGTGTTGGCGCACAAGCAGTGTAGCTGTTGGGAGATACGACACATTTAATAAATTTTACTCGTATCCTGTTCGATGCGTTAAAGATTAGTGAAATATTATTTAAAATATCATGAATAAAATAAAACCAATAATTCTAATTACGATCTCAATACTCATCATTTTTGGACTAAACTATTGCAAAGACCCTGATGACCCCGAAGATAATCAAAATGAATTAGTTTACACATCTTTAATTGCCGACAAGGACAGCATAGATATTGGACAAACTATAACTTTTTCAGCAACAGCTACAGGCGATGATATAATTTACCAATGGATTGCTTCAGCTGGCACATTATTAGGCAGTGGAAACCAGGTAACCTTTACTCCTTCGCCTTGCATATTCGGGGAAATCCTTGTTACATGCACAGTAAAAGACAAATATGAGCACTCTTCAAACAAAGATGTTTCAGTGTATGTAAGAGAATTAGAATAAATTTAAATCAGCACTCCGCTAATGCAAAAATCAAATAAAAATATTAAAGTCCTTTATATACCAATATTACTATTAATTGTTTTTGTTTTATTCCCTATAAAAACCATTACAGCTCAGTGTTTTGCTTCACCTGGGAATCCTATTGCAGGGAGTGCAAATGTTGGCATTCTACAACCACGCATTATAAGAGCTGTAGCTTTTTACAGATATTCCTTTTCCGACCAGTATTACAAAGGCAGTACCCCAATTCCTTATGATTACCCTGCCGCTGTTTCTAATGCCAATTACAATTATGTTGGTTTTAACATTGGTCGTGGAATCACAAAGAAATTCACTTTAGAAATTGAAGCAGGTTATTTTATAAATAAAACTCAACGATATCGTAATTTCGACATGTACAGCAAAGGCTATGGGTTTTCAAATGCCGTTGTAAGCGGAAAGTTCAACATCTTTAAAAACATTGTTAAAAAAACTGAGCTTTCTATAAGTGCTGGAGCTAAAATCCCTTTTACTACAAAACCTCAAGTAGTTGACGGTGTCACACTTGATATAGACTTGCAACCCTCAACAGGGAATTTTGGGACAATTTTACAAGCACTATATGTTAAAGAATTTGAAGGTCCCAGCATGAGACTTATTATGATCGGACGCTACGAACGTAATTATAACGAAAACCAATTAGGATATAGATTTGGCGACGCTTTTGTAACTTCTGTTTTTGTGTCAAAACACCTTGCAAATAGATACACCGAACTTACGAAAGACATTACAGTTATTTTGCAACTAAGGCATGAATACCGACTAAAAAACCTACGATACAGCGAAGAAGTTTTCGCTTCCGGTAATAATATTTTATTTATTAGCCCACAAATAAATTATAATTACAATATGATTTGGAATTTCTCTCTAATCTACGATGTTCCAATCTTTAGATACTATAATGGAATACAATTAGGCACATCACATTCGATAGCTTTTAGTATTACCAGAGATTTTGGATTTGGAATATAGTTGGAATAAACAACACTCAATAATCATTTTTTAAACTCCAAGTATCTTAGACACTCCAAGGATTCTAGGCACTTTTTACCCTGAGCGTAGTCGAAGAGTAGCTCACTCTAGCTCACTTTAGGCATTCGAGGCACTCAAAGAATAATATATTAGCTATCTTTGCAATGAAAGTACAGCAAAACTGTAAGCCTAACTACTATCATTAAGGTAAAGAACATATGCGAGTCCCTGAAAAATATAAATTTATTGTACAATTAGGCAAGGCCTTACATACTTATGGAGTGCCCTCCTACAAATCTCAGATTTACCTTAGCGAAATTGCTAAGAAGAAAGGAATTAAAGGTAGTTTCATGGATACGCCTACTTGGATAAACTACACTTTCTTTGAAGAAGATGACCATACATATAATCATGTAGAATGTGTTCCTCCTGGAGAATTAAATTTAGGAGCATTATCTAGAATTGTAGAAATAACAAATAACGTAATCAGCAACAAACTTAGCGTTATTAAAGCCAAGGTCGAAATTGAAAAAATCAAAACAGCTCGTCTTGGATATGGAAAGTTTGTTGAGTTAATTGCATTTATAGCTTCAGCAGGTGCGTTTAGCATAATTTTAGATGCAAGTTGGGCCTCAGCAGCTTTGGCAGCTTTTAATGGTGCAATCATTTACGGCATTACTTTATTAGCACAAAAATCAAGGTATATAAAAACTATTTTAGAATCCTTGGTATCCTTGTTTGCTACTATTCTAACTATAATTGTAGCGCAGTATGTAACCCAAATAAATATTTCAATGACAATCCTTGCATCTATTATTGTCTTTATACCTGGACTGTCGATTACAACAGCGCTTGAAGAAATAACCTCAAGAAGCCTGGTGTCTGGAACCGCGAAACTATTCGACGCTTTAGTATCTCTATTTAAACAATTCTTTGGTGTCGTGCTCGGGTTAATGCTTATGTCTCAATTTATTGACATTGTTCCAAACGATGTAGTAAGAGACATTCCTGCATGGTTTGACTACATAGCTGTTGCATTACTTGCAATGGGACTACTTCCAGTTTTTAAAGTCAGATCTAAAGATTTAATTTTTGGAGCAATTGCTGGTTTTGCCAGTTATTACACAACACTGCTTATGGATTTTTCTGGTTTAATGATAAGCATATTTGTTGGAACCATTGTAGCTGTCATAGTAAGTAAGATTTTTAGTAGAATTACAAAGTCTCCAGAAATTGTATTCTTAGTTCCGGGAATCATAATGCTTGTGCCTGGTAGTAAGGCATTTATAGGATTAAGTAGCATACTAATAACTGCTGCTCCAGGGGGCGTAAATACTGGAGAGCAAATCCTTTACATCTTTATGGGAATTATCGGTGGATTAATATTCTCAGGGAGCTTTATTGAAAATCGAAAATTTCTAAAGAAATAAAAGCTAACTCAATTTACTTTTCAACAAAACAAAGAATACTTGTTAAGATATAGAAGCTTTTCTAATACAATATTTTTAATAATATTACTTCTAATAATTACAAAAACGCTAACTTTGTTTAATACATGAAAAACAATTATGACTAAATTTTCTTTGCTATTATTCGCATGCATCTCATTTATCGGGACTGCATTTGCTCAAAATGAGCATCATACTGAAAATGAAAACTTTACAAAAATAAGTAACGATTCTCTAAAAGCATTTATAAAGAATTTCGAAATTATTAGTTATCCATTCCATTTTTCAGATATAAATAAAGAGAACCCAATAGATATTGCAATAGCAGAATATTTTCTAGATATTGAACCTGATGATGGATTTGGATATGAAGAATTCTATTTCAATTTTGTTTTTCTTGAAGAGAATTTTATTTGTATAATTTACACTCGCTACTACACTCCAGGAGCCTTTGGAATAAACAATTACTTTGTTAATCTGATAACTATGGACTATAGCGGAAAAATTATTGACGCTGAAGATATTGGATGCTTTTGCAATGACACTAATATGGGCAACAATGATTATTATGCAACTGACCTAGAAGTTACTATTGAGAAAGGAGAAATATCTGTTATAAAGAATAATATTCATGCCACTCTTATAGATGAAGACGAAGAAGATTCTTTTGAAGAGATTACCACTGAAGACTACTCAATAATCATTAACTCAGAAGGAGTAATCAATAAATAACACTGAGCTTACCTTACCCCTATCTAATAATAAACAGAGCTCATCATGCGCTCAATTTTTTGGCGTGTAAATTTGTTGCACAGCATACAAATTTCATGACAAAATAAGATCAGCAAATCAATATTTTTAATTAGTAATTAACACAATCATATTAATATATTTACTATTTTCGTTTAAACTTATCAGGTACAATTATTGCAAATCAAATTCAAAACTGATTATTATGAAACAAAACTTAATTTATGTAGCCATTATCAGCATGATATTTAGTATTAGCTCTGTTTATGCCCAAGAGTCTGAAGAAAGCAAATATGAGAATGGACAGCTTGAATACAGCATTCAATATGATGAAAATGGAGACGAGCATGGCGAGTGGAAATACTATTTTGAAAATGGACAACTTGAAATGGTTGAAACATATAATCATGGTTGGCCTAGCGGTTTATGGGCAAGTTATTACGAAAATGGACAGCTTGAATCACAAGGCAATTTCAATAGCGAAGGTTATGAAAATGGTTTATGGGAAGCATACTTTGAAAATGGCAAGCTTAATTATAAAGGAGAATATGTTAACGGAATGCCTGTTAAGGAATGGATAATTTCTTTCGATAACGGATCATTAGAGGCAAGTCTTACATTCACTGACAAAGGAAAGCCAACAGGAGAAATTCATGCAAATTACAATAATGAAAAACCAAAAGTTTCTGGATCTTTTGATGCTAATGGATTAAAAACCGACACTTGGAAAGCATATTACACTACAGGTTCTCTAAAAGCTGAGATTGTTTATGTAAAGGATAAAATCTCTGAAGTAAAATC
>CAZUQY010000193.1:0-6158 GCA_964622935.1 uncultured Bacteroidales bacterium
CAACCAATAAATAGATCATTATATCGATGATTTCCTCATCAGTCTTTGCAACATTCCAAATTGACAATTCATCAATTTGACCTTCAAATGTTCTAGTAAAATTATTTACAGCCCATGATGCAACAGTTAATACATAATCGTTCTGAAACGGATATACATTACCTGATTTATTCTTTGTGTTTTCTAAAATTCCATTAATGTATATTTTCATACGTGACCCATCATAAGTAACTGCAACATTATACCACACATCCACCTGAGGTGATGTAGATGAGAATACTGAAGATTGAGACATATGATTATTGTTTCCCATGGTCGCCAAAGCAAATTCAAATTTTGTGTTATTGCTATTATGCTGTATCCAAAATTGTCCGCTATCTGACCTTGATTCAGAATTGATGGTAACCATATTAGCCCATTTATTTCCATTAGAAGGATCAATGGTCCATTTAACCCAAAACATTATTGTTAACTGATTGCTAAAGTTAAAGTCTACCTGACCAAAGTCAACAGCATTTTGACCGGTATAGTATAAAGTGTTACCAGCAATGTTCTCCTGTGCATTTACACTTATTGTTAAAATTACTGCTAAAATTGTTATGTATATTATTCTTTTCATAATTGCTTTGTTTCTTTTCTAATACAAATGTACGACGACATAGGTCATTTTAATAGAGTGAATCAGAATTTGGCACAGACTTATCAGAATTCGGTACTTATTGAGCAGAATTCGGAGAGTTGTTTTTCAGTATTTAAGTTATAATGTGTTTAAATTGATTTTTATATCTTTACTTCAAAAAATATATGTGTATGAAACTCAAACTAATTCTTGTTTGTATATTATCATTAATAATGGCATCTAATAATATTGCAAATGCAATTAATCTATCAGATTATTTAATCCCATTTCCAAAGGAAATAAAAATTAAAACAGATAGCTTTTCACAAGCTAATACGACTAAACTATCAAAAGTGATAGATAATCTTGCAAGAATAAATAAGCCCGGCGAACTAAAATTATTATCCTGGGTATATAATATCAATTCCATAAAAACAACATATGACACAATACATTTAAATCCACAAAGCTATTTACTTAAAATTGATAAAGACAGAATATTAATTCGTGCCTATGATGAGATTGCTCTATATTATGCTTGGCAAACACTATCCCAAATTTTAGCATATTCGAACAATGAGAATCAGCCTATACCATGTTTAATTATTAATGATTCTCCTGATTTTGAACGTCGTGGTTTTATGCTTGATATTAGCCGCGATAAAGTTCCAACAATGGGAACACTTTATCAAATTGTCGATTTTCTGTCGTCATGGAAAATAAATGAATTACAGCTATACACCGAACATACATTTGCATATAATAATCATAAAATAGTTTGGGAAAATAGCAGCCCAATGACTGCAGAAGAAATTCAACAACTTGACGAATACTGCAAAAAGAAATATATTGACCTTGTTCCAAACCAAAATTCTTTCGGGCATATGGAAAATTGGTTGAAACATGACGAGTATTTAGAGCTTGCAGAATGTCCAACAACTTGTAATACAATTTGGGGACCAAGTAAGCGCCATAGTCTCGACCCTACAAATCCAAAATCATTTGAATTGATGCAAGAATTGTATGCAGAATTACTTCCAAATTTTAGCAGTGAGTACTTTAATATTGGTTGCGATGAAACTGTTGAACTAGGACTAGGAAGATCTGCTCCGATTTGTAAAAAAGAAAGTAAGGGACGTGTTTATCTTGAATATCTCATTAAGCTAAACGATGAAGCCAACAAAAATGGAAAACTCACTCAATTTTGGGGAGATATAATAGTAAATCATCCAGAGCTAATTCCTGAATTACCAAAAAATATGACAGCTATGGTATGGGGATATGATGCAAAATTTCCAGCAGGTAAGAACTTACCAAAGTTCGAAGAAGCTGGTATTGATTTTTATGTTTGTCCCGGAACTTCAACATGGAATTCATTAATTGGCAGAAACGAAAATGGATTTGAAAATCTTAAAAATGCTGCATTAATGGGAAAAGAACATCATGCTAAAGGATATCTCAACACTTGCTGGGGAGATTACGGACACTGGCAACCGCTATCAGTCAGTATGCCTGCAATTATGCTAGGTGCAGCTTACTCATGGAACTGTCATCCTAAATCTCTAAACAACCTAGAATTTTTACTCAATTATTATGTTTTTAAAGATAAGACACAAAACTCAGCAAAGGCTATTCTTAAACTCGGAGATGCATATTTAAAAACAAATATTCCTAATGGAAATGCGAATGCTTTTCATTTAATGCTATTCAGATATAAATGGACAATAAATGGTTTTTACCAAACCAAAGAACTCAACATTGAAGGATTAGAAGCTGCCGAAAAAGAGATTCTAGATGCACTTGAAATACTTAAGCTTGCACAACCACAATCTAACGATTCTACAATAATAATACAGGAAGTGGAACAAGCAGCAAATCTTACAATGCATGGAATTCATTTGGGAATTGCCCGCCTTTACGCGAAAGAAAAGTCTACCAAAAATATTCCGGATGAAGTAAAAATAGAACTTGCCAACGAACTAAAACCGCTAATTGAAAAACATAAAGAACTTTGGATTATCCGAAACCGTGTTGGGGGGTTAAAAGATTCGGCAGGGAAGTTAGAAAATCTATTAAATTATTATGGACAATAAAATCAATAATTTAGGTACTCCAAGTACTTTAGACACTTTTGATACTTTAGACACTTAAAATTATGTATAAACTCTCACAACTTGCACTCACAGACGAAGACATTGCTAAGATAAAAAAACGCCGTAATTTGCCTTTATGGATTATTGGAATTGCATGCCTTGTGTTTGATTCCATCTTTCTTATAGCTTTTGATGGTAATCTAAATGCAATTTTTATGGGTATTTGCATTTTTAACCTGACGATGGCAATTGCAATGTATTTCATCTGTAAAAACACGAATAAAGACCTTGATGTCGGATTCAAACACTGCATTAATGGAAATGTTGACAGTAAAAAAATGGTCTCAACAGGTAAGTCAAATACCCCTTATTTATACTTCGAAAACGAAAAAATAATTGTATCATATAAAGAGTATAAAAGTGTTAAAACCGGAGATGAAGTGGAAATTATATACACAGCACATACTAAATATGCCTTAAGTTTTATGAAATTATGAAATACGCTTGTGATTTCAATGCCTTACTCATCTTAATAATTAAAATAGCCAGATTCATTTATTCTTTCTATTAATTAAATTTTAACTAAATTTTAGCTCTATTTAAATTTTACAATTTATCTTCGCAGCGATTATGTTAGATTTGGCTATATGAAGAATGTCCGTTCTCTTTTAATAATTGTTTTGGTTTTGCTCTGCATCTTACCAATTGCAGGACTTGCACAATCTGTTAATATCACTATCAAGGACAATGATAGGAACACTCTTCCTGGCGCAACTGTTCAACTTACCAAAACTGTAGATTCTACAAACTTTTATGCAACTACTAATCATAATGGTATGGCAGTTTTTGAAGACCTAGAAAACACTCTTTATGCTGTAAAAATTAGCTTTATCGGATTCGAAACTCTTGAAAAAGCTATTAATATTAAACCCAATGATCGCGTTTTCCATTTTAAACTAAAGGAAAATGCAATTACTCTAGGCGAGGTAACAATTGAAGCTAAAACTCCACTAATTCGTCAAGAAGATGACAAAATGATTATTGACCCAGCAAGTCTGGTAGATATATCATCCAACACATTGGAAGTGCTTGAAAGTGTACCTGGAATGTACGTCGATCAGGATGGTGGCATTTTTCTAAACTCTGCTACTCCAGCAAAAGTTTATATCAATGGCCGAGAACAAAAAATGAGTAATCAAGACATTTCAACCATTTTACAGAGTCTACCTCCTGGCAGCGTTCAAAAAATTGAAGTAATGCGCACACCATCAACTAAATATGATGCAGCAAGTTCCGGCGGGATCGTAAATATTGTTCTAAAAAAGGGTGTGAAAATTGGTCGTTTTGGATCGATTAACACAGGATTAAGCAAATCCAAATATACTAACGGGGATATTGGGTTTACTATTAATGACAGTGGAGATAAATCTACTGGATATCTTAATGTCAAATATCGTTTAAGTGACAGAGAAGAAATCCTCAATATAAATCGATTTATGCAAACAGATACTTTCCTTTATCAAAATGCAACAACCCGAAGAAAATCACATCGACTTTATACGGGCTATGGTGTCAATTATGATTTTAATGAAAGACTAAACCTAAGCTACGATGGTAGAATAAACTACAGTCAACAAGAATCAAACACTGCAAACACTAACTTTTCCGAAACAATTGATATTATACGACTAAGCGAAAACAATAACTCAATAATCAACATATCTGATTATTATAATATTCAACAAGACTTAAGTTTAAATTTAAAACTTGACACAATTGGATCAGAATGGGATACTAAATTTGGATATAATTACAGCAACAGAAAAAACAATCAGGATTACGATTACATTTTTACAATCCCAGATATATATACATTAACAGGTAATGGTAATGATAATCAACTTCGCCATTTTATAAGCTTACAATCCGACTTTACTTATTATTTTCCTTATAAAATAAGAATGGAAACAGGAGCAAAGTCAACATATCAGACGTTTGATAATGACGCTGATTTTGCTGTTAATTACGATGGCATGGAGATTTCAGACCCTCTTAGGACAAATTCGTTTAACTATATTGAAAGCATAAACGCTGCTTACTTACAAGTTTCCAAAACACTCGTTGGAAATTTCATTTTAAAAGGTGGTGTTAGAATGGAGCATACATATATGGATGGAAAACAAACAATTCCTACAGATACGAGCTTTCTTATTAATCGAGCAGATTGGTTTCCATATGTTTATTTAAGCCGAACTGTTTTTAAAATGAATGATTTTGAGCTACAGGCTTATGCTATATATCGTCGCACTATCAGCAGGCCCGGCTATGATATGCTTAATCCTAACATAAATTTTGTTGACCAGTTTATGTATGAAACAGGAAATCCCGCTCTAAAACCACAATTTACCAATAATATAGAGGTAAATATCAGTTATAAAGACTATCCTGTTTTTGCTGCAGGGCAAAATTACACAACAGATATTTTCTCAGGAGTCATGTATCAAAGTCCAGATAACTCGGATATTGCAGTGAGAACATACGATAATTTGGGAACAAGTAAAGAAACATATTTAAGAGGAATGATTGGAATTCCGCCAATGGGAAGGTACTTCTTTGCAGCCGGAGCTCAATACAATTTTAGCGAATTTGATGGTGTTTATGAAGGAGAGCCTCTCCAATACACACATGGCGGATGGAGATTTTTCACTTTTCATTCGCTCAAGCTTTTTGGTGACACCAAGCTAACCATGAGCGGGTTTATGATGGTCAATGGACGTATGGACTTTTATGAATTAGAAAATTTTGGAGCTATCAATATCGGATTAAGACAATCATTTTTTGACGATAAACTTACAATTAGCATAAGAGCACGCGATGTTCTTGGTACTATGCTCGTTGCTTATGAGATAAATCAGGGCTCGATTAACGCATGGGGTGACAGATATACTGATAACCGACGATTTGGGATTAATATCCGTTACTCATTTGGTTTTGGAAAGAAAAAAGAAGAAAATAACATGTTCAATATGGAGGGCGTTGAATAAATAAAAAGCCTAACTAAAACACTGTATTTTTAAATCCAATAAAATAAGATTATTGCAAACAATAATCCATTACGAGATTTCAATGTTCTATAACACCTAAATCTAACCTGTAAATATCCTTTTTAAACACCATAATCCTATTTTTTTTCAGGTGCCATCATTGTACTGATAATCAATATTATATGTGTTTTGCTCTATAGATTACTTTTTAATACTTTAACAATTACATTAGCAATTAGAGTTGTTATAGAACAACTAAATTGAGCACCTATTTTTTTTGAATAAAAAAAAATGTTATTATCTTTGGAGACGTTAATAAAATCAGATCATCAAACGACATTTAATTATTTGTTTTCTTAAATAAAACCACAATGTACAGATTAGAAACAAAGTTGGATACCA